>DGWH01000057.1 GCA_002395225.1 Christensenella sp. UBA4263 | reverse complement strand
CCTTCTCCTGCATTCTTTTATCCACTAGCTTTACATACACTGTTGCCGTGCACAAATCACCGTATTCTATCCTTTCCTGTTCATATAATCTTCCAAGACTTGTCATATCCAGCATCTCCTTAATCCGATATTTTTGTTTCGACGTAATAAAGTTACCTGCTGCGACAAACATAGCCGACAAGACGAACGATGTACCCGCTTCATCTATCTGTTGCATCATCTCAGCGGTATCAATAACCTCATCGATCATCTTTACCTTTGCTTCCCGACCTTTTTGGGTCAACGGCAAAACGGCAAGCCACATCAAATCTTCATCGGTCAGTTTTTCACTACTCTTTAGCTTTTCCGTTATCTTTGTCAGTTCAGAATTCCCATCAATCTTACAAAGGAATGCCTGTTCAACCTTTAAAGTGATCGCACCCACATCGAAGGTGTCATCTGC
Source organism: Christensenella sp. UBA4263 (assembly GCA_002395225.1). Taxonomy (GTDB): domain Bacteria; phylum Bacillota; class Clostridia; order Christensenellales; family Aristaeellaceae; genus Ventricola. Next base: position 18,765 of record DGWH01000057.1, on the reverse strand, counting down.
TGATTCAACATCGCATGTGTAAATGACGAGTATTCGGATCTTAAGCGTTTTTCCGGGCTTGAAGTAGCGTTTCGCAAGTCTTGTGGCATATTCAAGGTATTTGATTTTATTCTCACTCTTGTAATCTGACTCGTAGTCTACAATGGCGTAGGAATCATCTTCAAGCAAAAACACATGGTCTGATATCCTGTCCGATGCTTCTATGGTTGGCAGTTCTGTCGGTAAATACGCCTTTAATGGCAGGAAAATCCTTCACGCCAAAGACGGCAAAAGTCTTCTCTCCGAATGTGTTCGTAAGGATTTTACTCACGATGTCCTTGCCCTGGTATGGACGATTCATGCCATTATCCCCACTCATTCATAACCGTCCCCTTTCGAGATCATTTAAAACAGGATGGACCGTCTAAGATTAAGTAAAGGATATCATCAAAAGACCTAAAAGTCAATTTGCTCACATCTCCGACAGAAAAATGGCAAAAATGTTTCCTGAAATTGACAGAATAGTCTGAATCGAATACAATAAAGACAGTTACGGCTGAAGCCGTACATAATATCGTTTTGCTGTCCTGTTTCTTTTTCGGAAACAGGATGGAGTGACACAATTGATAGGCAAAGGAGACGACAAATATGGATCAGAATCTATCCGAACTGGCAAGACAGATCCGCAGCGACATTGCGGATGAGATTTTTGCTGCTAAGTCGGGACATCCGGGCGGATCTTTTTCCTGTGTGGAGATCCTGATGGCGCTTTACTTTTGCGGAGTGGCGAATGTAGATCCTCAGAATCCGCAGTGGCCGGAGAGAGACCGCATTGTGTTGAGCAAGGGACATGCGGCTCCCGCGCTGTATGCGGTGCTGGCCAACAAGGGCTATTTCCCGCGTAAGGATCTGACCACACTCCGGAAGTTTGGCAGCTATCTGCAGGGACATCCGGATATGAAGAAGGTTCCCGGCGTGGATGCCAGTACGGGTTCTCTCGGACAGGGAATGAGCTTTTCCGTCGGCTATGCACTGGCCGGAAAGCGTCCAGGGCATCATTTCAATGTGTATACCATCACCGGTGATGGCGAGTCTCAGGAGGGAATTATCTGGGAGGCGGCCATGGCAGCCGCGCATTATCACCTGGATAACCTGACCGTGTTCCTGGATCACAACCGCCTCCAGATTGACGGACCGAATGAGAAGGTCATGAATATCGAGGATATCGTTGCCAAGTATGCGGCGTTCAACTGGGAAACCTTTGTGGTGGACGGGCATGACATTGAGGCCATTGTTAATGCCTGCAAGGCACCGCGCTGCGGCAAGCCGCGCTTTATCTGCTGCAACACCATCAAGGGCAAGGGCGTCAGCTTCATGGAGAATCAGGTAGCATGGCACGGCAAGGCCTTCAATGAGGAAGAATATAAAATCGTGAAAGCGGATCTGGGGGTGTAACTATGGCAGAGTTTAAACCGACACGTACTGCGTATGGCGAGACACTGAAAAAACTCGGTGATACAGATCCCAATGTCATCGTCTGTGATGCGGACCTGACGCAGGCGACCATGACGAAATTTTTTGCAGCGGCACATCCGGATCAGTTCTACAATTTCGGTATTGCCGAGGCGAACATGATGGCAGCCAGTGCCGGACTGGCGCACTGCGGCTATACCGTCTTTGCCAGCACCTTTGCGGTATTTGGTGCGGGACGCGCCTTTGAGCAGGTCAGGAACACCATCTGCTATACCAAGGCAAATGTCAAGCTGGGCCTGTCCCATGCTGGCCTGAGCGTCGGCGAGGACGGAGGCAGCCATCAGGCAATTGAGGATATTGCCCTCATGCGTTCCCTGCCCAACATGATCGTTCTCGTTCCCTGCGATGCCTGCGAGATGGAGAAGGCCGTCTATGCGGCAGCAAAAATCAACGGACCGGTCTCTCTGCGGACCTGCCGTCTGGCAACAGAGATTGTGACCACGCCGGAAACGCCGTTTGAGGTGGGCAAGGCTGTCGTCCTGAGAGAGGGCAAAGATGCCGCCATTATCGCCTGCGGAATTGAGGTCCCTGAGGCACTTCATGCGGCAGAAACGCTGGCGGCAGAGGGCATCCAGGTGCGCATCGTGGACATGCACACGATTAAGCCGCTGGATGAGGAAGCTATTCGCGCGGCAGCCAAAGACTGCGGAGCCATTGTCACGGCGGAGGAGCACACCATCTATGGCGGACTCGGTTCGGCGGTGGCAGAGGTGCTGGCAGATAACAGCCATGTCCCGTTTGAGCGGATTGGCATTAAGGATCGCTTTGGTCAGAGCGGCGCGCCGAAGCTTCTGGCGGCCGAGTACGGACTGGATGCGGCAGCGATTGCTGACGCGGTTCGCCGTGTCGTGGCCAGAAAAGCTTGACATATTCCTGCCTGGATGAAACGGCTGTCCTCAATACAGCCCGGAGAAGGAAAGGCGGCTCGGATCATCTGCAGGATGCAGCTCAGCTGAGATTTTCCCCAGACGTTTGTCTGGGGTTTTTGTATATGAAAAGACGGTACGGCAATTGGCCGTACCGTCAGGTACATTCCGGGGAGGTGATGCACCGGTCACAGTATAACAGGAAGCGTGGAAAAATCAAACTGACAAAACTTGCCTATTTTTAAGACTTCAACACGAAAGCAATGGATGAGGAATCAGTTCAGCAGGGCCGTCAGGGGCGCACAGTCAATTCCCTGAGCGCCCTCCAATGCGCAGCTGAGCTCACGGGCGACCTTGACAATGCCGCCGGGGACATCGCTTTCAATATTGAGGGGCAGGACCGGGTCGTGAAGGGAGAGGCGGAGAAGGAACCAGGCACTGTCCGTGACGCCGTCCAGATCAAAGCTGATCCGGATTCCTTCGTGGTTATCCGCGGCCGGATGCCAGGAATCGTGTGCTTTTGCATAGGCGATGACCTGGTCGATCACCTTCTGCCCGGCGGTCTTGAAGTCCGGATCAAGAATGTTAAAGCGGATTTCGGTGCTTTCGGCCGGCTCCTTCAGATCGGCGATCAGGGTGGAGAGGGACTGACCCAGCTTGCCCAGCCGGACGGCCTCGCAGAGGAGACGGGTGACCAGGTACATGCCATCATCCAGGAAGTAGTTTTCCTCAAGAGCGGCATGGCCGCTGGTTTCAATGGCCAGCGGGGCGGCAACGCCCTCGGCCGTCAGCCGCCGGGCTTCATCAATCACGTTCCGGTAGCCGCGCTTGAAGCGAAGATGGCGGCCGCCGTGCAGGCGGATGAAGTTGGCAAGACCCGAGGAGGTGACGCTGTCCGTGACAACGGTGATTCCGGGCTGCTCCTTAAGAAGAATGGCAGAGATGAGGGCAATCAGGCGGTTCCGGTTGATCTCGCGTCCGGTTTCATCCACGATGGCGGCCCGGTCACAGTCCGTATCAAAGATGACGCCGAGGTCTGCCTTGCTGCGGAGAACGGCCTGTGAGATGCTGTCCATGGCCGCCTCATTCTCCGGATTGGGAATATGGTTCGGGAAATGTCCATCCGGCTCGAGGAACTGGCTGCCGGTAATATCCGCGCCAAGAGATTCAAGCAGTTTGGCGTAGAAGCCGCCAGAACCGTTTCCAGCGTCGACGATGATGTGCAGACCCTTGAAGGGGGCCGGATTATCCCTGCCAAGACGGGTCAGGAAAATGTTCCTCAGATGTTCGGTATACACGGGCAGATAGGCGCTGCGGGTGATTTCACCGCCGGCACGCTTATGATCGGCAGTTTCGGCGGCAATGGACAGAATGTCGCGCAGGGTGGCGCTGGTAATGCCGCCGTCCGGGAGGAAAAACTTATAGCCGTTCCGCTCCCAGGGCAGGTGTGAGGCAGTGACCATGATGGAGGCGTCTGCTCCGGGAGTTCCCAAAAGCGACATGTACATGGCCGGGGTGGTGCAAAGGCCAAAAGTCTGAACGAGGGCACCGGCACTGGCCAGGCCATCGGCAATCGCCTGTTCCAGCGAGGGGCTGCTCAGACGGGGATCGTGACCGACATTGACCCGGGGCTGCTCAATTCCTCTGCGGCTGAGGAAAACGGCAAAAGCCTGCCCGATCCGGTAACCGACGCTTTCTGTCAGGACAGCATTTTCACCGATGGCAACGCCGCGCACATCGGATCCGCTGATCAGAGAATAGTAATCCATGGATTGATTTTCCTCCTTAACAGGCCTCAATTTTAGGCTTTTGCCAGAGCTGCTTTTGTCTGAGGCCTGGATTTGACAAACTGTCGCTGCGCGACAGGGCCGCTCCTCCTTTAGCCGTAACTTGGTCATTTGGCACCGCAGTTTGTCGGTGCTTCTATTTGAAAAACAGGAATGTCCGGTTTAAACCGGACCGGTGCTCAGAGGGCAGAACGGATGGCTTCGAAAAGCTCATCATAGGTATCATAGGCAGGGAGATCCGGATTGTCCTTCCGGATTTTCTCCGGGGCACGGAACAGGAAACCTGCCTTGCTGGCGCGAATCATTTCAAGGTCATTGAAGCTGTCGCCGGAGGCGATGGTCTCGTAACCGGCACTCTGAAGAGCCCGGACAGAGGTCAGCTTGGAGTGGGGAACCCGGATTTTATACCCGATGATTTCGCCGGAGGGGGCTACGGTCAGTTCGTTGCACAGGATGGTGGGCCAGCCGAGCTTTTCCATCAGCGGGGCGGCGAACTGCGTAAAGGTATCACTCAGGATCATGACCTGGGTTTCTGCACGCAGTCTGTCCAGAAAGTCCTTTGCTCCTTCCATGGGTGAAATCGTGGAGATGGTTCGCTTGATATCTGCAAGCCCCAGATGGTGCTCATGCAGAAGATCGATCCGGTAGTGCATCAGCTTGTCATAATCCGGTTCATCACGGGTGGTGCGACGGAACTCGGGAATGCCGGTTGCCTCGGAAAATGCGATCCAGATCTCGGGAACAAGGACACCTTCTAAATCCAGACAGACAATGTTCATAGCTTGGTTTGCAGGCAATGCCTGCTCCTCCTTTCGACTCCTTGGGGTTCAGGTGGTTTCATCCGGTTTCCCGGACGATTCAGCATTATAACACAGGAAAACGGGGAAACGGAATAGGAAATTTAGCCGGGGCACGCCCAAATGCGCTGCCTCGGCAGGAGGATGCCCGCTTGCCGGAATGTTCCGGAAAATGTGCCATGGAAGTATTGCTTGATTTTCAAAGGGAGAGGGCGTATACTCAGCATCACATATTGAGAAGACAGGAGAAAAACTGCGCGCGTACTGAAGAGGCGCAGAGAGATAAATAATGGAAAAAACAGTCAATGCCGGAAAAAGCAAAGGGAGGATAGCCTTCCTGGTGATTTTGTGCACGGCCGGGATCCTGATTAACTTTATCGGGGTCCGGGCAGCCCTGCATTTCAGTCTCCCGGTGTTTCTTGACAGTATCGGGACCATTCTGGCAGCGGTGCTGGGCGGACTGATTCCGGGAATCATCACCGGCATTGTCACCAACCTGATTAACGGGATCTTTGACAATGCAACGATCTATTACGGCAGTATCAGCGTGCTCCTCGCCCTGGCCGCGGCCGGACTGGCTGAACAGGGCTGTTTCCGGCGCTTTCCCCGAATTCTGCTGCCGGTGCTGGTCTTTACGCTCATCGGAGGCGGACTGGGCAGCATTCTGACCTGGTTTCTGTATGGCGCGGGAATCGGGGAGGGAATCTCGCGGCCGCTGGCACTGGCGTTTTTTGAGTCGGGTCGGATGAACATGTTCTTTTCGCAGCTCAGTGCCGATCTGCTGATTGATCTGCTGGACAAGACGATTACAACGGGAATTGTCGCCCTGGTCTGTCTGCTGATACCGGATTCCCTGAGACGCCGTTTTCGGTTTGACGGGGACAGAGCGGCAAATGGGGAACGGGTCAAAATAAAAGGTCTTTCCCTGCGCGCCAAAATTCTGATCATGATTTCGGTGACGGTTCTTTTCATTGCGACGGTGGTGACCTCCATCAGTCTGTCTTTGTTCCGGAATGCGCTGACTGAGGAAGAAGGGAAAATGGCGTTTGGCATCGCCAAAACGGCAGCCAGTCACCTGGATGCGGAGAAAATTGATGCGTACCTGGAACAGGGACGTGCGCATCCGGACTATAATGAGATCCTCTCTGATTTCCGGACGATTGCCGACAGCAATCCGGATATTTCCTATGTGTATGCCTACCGGATTCTTGAGGATGGCTGTCATGTGGTGATAGATCCGGATACAGAGGAGGGAGAGGGGAGCGATCCGGGAACGGTTCTTCCTTTTGACAACGCTTTTCTTCCGTATCTTCCGGACTTTCTGGGCGGAGAGGCGGTCGGGCCGATCGTTTCAGATGAGGGTTACGGGTGGCTTCTGACCATTTACGCCCCGGTGAAAGATGCCGCGGGCAATGTGCAGTGCTATGTCGGGGTGGACCTGGCCATGCAGCGGCTCCGCGAGAATGAGATGAAATTTCTGGCGCGGGTCGTCTCGCTGTTCCTCGGTTTCTTTATCCTGATTATCGCGGTGTCCATGGCAGTGGCGGATTATGGACTGGTCCGGCCGATCAATTCCATTGCTCTTGCCACCCGGGTGAATCCGGAGGATCCGGGTTCACAGAAGGAGGCACTGGACAGACTCCAGAAACTGGATATTTCCACCGGAGATGAAATTGAAAACCTGTATGAATCCATTTTGGATTCCACAGGCAAGATTGTCGCCTATGCAGACGATGTTGAAAAGCAGAGCGAAAAGATAGCCAGACTTCAGAACGGCCTTGTCATTACCCTGGCGGAAATGGTGGAAAGCCGTGACAAGTGCACGGGCAACCATATAAAGAATACGGCCAGCTATGTCCGCATCATTATGGAAAAGATGCTGGAACTGGGAATGCATCCGGAAATCCTGAACCGGGAGTACATCGAGGAGGTGGTCGGTGCCGCACCGCTGCATGATGTGGGAAAGATTCATATTCCGGACAGTATTCTGAACAAGCCGGGTAAACTGCTGGATGGTGAATATGGGCTGATGAAAACGCATGCCAGTATTGGCGGTGAGATCATCGACAATGTGATGAAAATGGTGGATGATGACAGCGGTTATCTGAAGGAAGCGCATAACCTGACCACGTATCATCATGAACGGTGGGACGGAAAAGGCTATCCGAGTCGGCTGGGCGGGGAAAATATTCCGCTTTCTGCCAGAATCATGGCAGTGGCGGATGTATTTGATGCACTGGTATCCAGACGCAGTTATAAACCGGGGTTTCCGTTTGAAAAAGCGGTTTCCATCATACAGGAAGGAGCCGGTACGCAGTTTGATCCAGATGTCGTGAAAGCCTTCATGCTGAGCCTTAATGAGGTTCACAAAGTGGAGGAGGAAGCGTCGGCACGAAACAGTCAGGAAGAGGAAAAGGGCTGATTTCAGCCGGGATGAAAGGGATGCATCTGCATCCCTTTTGGCATTTCCGGTGAGTGGCCCTGTCGGCTCATCCGGCAAAGGATAACGGTGAGGCCTGCAGAGGAGAACGGCTATAACCGGAGGTTATAACCCGGCATAGAAAAGACAAATGGGGAAGTTTGAAGAATTCCTATTGACGCGCTATGAATTCGGTGCTATCATACGCCTAACATGATCCGAACCGGAAAAATAAAGAAGATGTTCCGTGGGATTCATGAGAGATTGATGCAGTCTGCCGGAGTACAGACTGGAAAGGAGCTTTATATGAAAAAGCTGATGGTATTATTTCTTGCATGCCTGCTGGTGGCTGTCGGAAGCCTGGCGATGGCGGAGGGCAAGGATCTCCTGGATCAGATCAGGGAGCGCGGAACGATTATTATTGCCATGGAGGGAAACTGGTCTCCGTGGACCTATCATGATGAGAATGACGTCCTGACGGGTCTTGAGGTAGACATTGGCAACCTGATTGCCGAGGGACTGGGCGTAAAGGCGGAGTTCTTTGAGGCTGACTGGGATGCCATTCTGGCCGGCGTGGATTCCGGACGGTTTGACATCGCCTGCAATGGTGTCGGATATACGGAGACCAGAGCGGAAAAGTATTCCTTTTCGACGCCGTATGTCTATACGCACAAAGTGCTCCTGGTTCGCGAGGACAACGATTCCATCAAGACGGTGGATGATCTTGCGGGCAAGACGACAGCAAACTCTCCCTCCAGCACCTATGCACAGATCGCGGAGGAGCATGGAGCCAGCGTGACGTATATTTCAACTCTGGTGGAGGCGATTACGCTGCTCGTTCAGGGCCGTGTGGATGCCATCCTCAACGCGCAGGTGTCCATTGAGGATTATATGAAGCAGCATCCGGACGCACCGCTCAAGGTGGTTCAGGTTCTGGACGGTGAGCCGGTTGCCTATCCGATGCGCAAGAGCGCCGAGACGGATACCCTGGTTGCCGCCGTTAATGACATCCTTGAGAAAGCCAGACAGGATGGAACCCTGGCGGCGATCTCCGAAAAATACTTCGGACTTGATCTGACCAAAGCAGAATAACCGACAGAAATAAACCAATGGGATAACCACAGAGGCAGTCAGCAGATTGCCTCTGTGATTTTGCGAATACCATTTCTTCAGTGCAGAGGAATTTTTGAGAGAATATGAGAAACAGTGACTTCTTTAATCATGAAACAGACTATCCGGAATTAGACGGAGAACGGGCGGTTGAACATCTGCGGCAGATGCTTCGCTTTGAGACCACCAGCTATGTGGATACAAGCCGGATCAGGTATGAGGAATTTGACCGGATGCAGGCGTTTCTGAGGGAGGCGTATCCCTGCGTATTTCGCCGCGGCGAAGTGGAACGCATCGGGTACAGCCTGCTGGTCCGGATTCCGGGAACAGACCCGGCACTGAGGCCGGCGCTTTTCATGGCGCATCAGGATGTCGTCCCGGTTGTCCCCGGAACAGAGAAGAACTGGACGCATGGTCCTTTTTCCGGTGATCTGGCGGATGGGATGGTCTGGGGACGCGGGGCAATGGATATCAAGGAGATGCTGACGGGAATTCTGGAAAGTGCGGAATATCTGCTGGCCTCCGGTCGGCAGTTCCGGAGGACCACGTATCTGTTTTTCAGCGAGGACGAGGAAACCTGCTCCACCGGCGTGAGGGCAGCGGCAGCGCTGCTGAAAGAGCGCGGGGTGGAGCTGGAGTTTGTCCTTGATGAAAGTTCCGGGGATATCATGGACGCGGCGGATTATGGCGCACCGGGGACGTATGTCTGCACCGTTGGCACCTATGAAAAAGGGTATGTGGACATGAAGCTCAGCGTTCACGCGCCGGGCGGCCACAGCTCCAATCCGTTCCACGGGACGTCTCTGGGGATTCTCAGTCAGTCGATTGCAGCGATTCTTGAACATATGCCGCAGGCGCATATCAGCGGGAGCGTCCGGGAAACCCTGCGCAGGCTGCGGCCGGTGATGACCGATCCGGAGATGATGGATCTGGTGGACCGCCAGGATGAGCCCGGGCTGCTTCGCTGGTTCCTCGGCCGCGAGAATCTCTATCACCTGGTTACCACAACCGCGGCGCCGACCATGATTAAGGGCGGTTCCGCGGCGGGAAATGTCATGCCACAGGACATGGAGGCGGTGATTAATTTCCGCCTCACGCCGTATGACACGCCGCAGTCGCTGCTTGAGCACTGCCGAAAGCTGGTGGACAGCCGAGTGGAACTTACGCTGGTCCAGCAGATTGGCGCCTCCCGGCCATCTGATACCGACGGGTACGGATACCGGATGCTGATTCCGGTTCTTGAACATTATTTTGATCGTCTGGTCTTTATTCCTGTACAAAACCGCGGGGCAACGGATGCCCGGCATTTTGAAAGTGTCTGCCGCAGTGTATTTCGTTTTGGGCCATTCCTTGAAGAGGAAGCAATATCCGGAGAGGGCATTCATGGAACGAATGAACGGATTTCGGTCAGAGCGTATCTGCAGGGAATCCGGGTTCTGACCGGCCTGATGGAAAAGACGTGTATTGAGGCCGTGAACTGACTAATGGAGGAACAATCATGAATGAACGTCTCTGGGGAATTCTGGTGGATTCCTTTCCCAAACTTCTCTCATACGGTATCCGGGTGACCGTCCCGCTTACCATTCTCTCATTTTCTCTCGCTTTGGTGATTTCGGTGATCGTTGCGCTGATTCAGTATGCCGATGTGCCGGTCCTGCGCCAGATCTGCCGGTTTTATATCTGGGTGATCCGCGGAACACCGCTTCTGGTGCAGCTGTATCTGGTCTTTTACGGGCTGCCGAGCGTCGGCATTGTCCTGGCAGCCTTTCCGACGGCGGTCCTGGTTTTCGGTTTCAATGAAGGCGCGTATATGGCGGAGACCATGCGCGGCGCCATGGAGAGTGTTTCCCATGGACAGGTGGAAGCCGGGTATTGTGTCGGACTTACCTTTATTCAGATCATGGCGCATGTCGTACTGCCGCAGGCGTTTCGGACGGCCTTCCCGGCACTGTCCAACTCGCTGATTTCCATGCTCAAGGGAACATCCATGGCGGCCACCATTACGGTAATGGAAATGTTCCGTCAGGCGACCGTGATCAATGGCCGTGTATACGAATCCCTCGGCCTTTACGGTGAGGTGGCGCTCATTTATCTGGCGTTCTGCACGATCCTGACCGGACTGCAGCACTGGGGCGAAAAGAAACTGGCAAGCTATGGAGGAACACGCTCATGATGCTGGATATTCAGAATGTAAAGAAGCACTTTGAGGATCATGTGGTCCTGGACGGAATCAGCCTGGGCGTTGAAAAAGGGGATGTGGTGGCCATCCTGGGGCCCAGCGGCTCCGGCAAGACGACCTTCCTTCGCTGCCTCAATTTCCTTGAGCGGGCAGATGAGGGGGAAATGATATTTGAGGGCCGGCGCTATGACATGAACAAAGCCGGGAAAAAAGAGATCACGGAACTCCGCAGAAAAACGGCGTTTGTATTCCAGAATTACAACCTGTTTCTCAATAAAACCGTATTGCAGAATGTTACCCTCGGCCTGACCCTGGGCAGCAAAATTCCAAAACAGGATGCCCGGGAGATCGCCGTGGAATCACTGCGGCGGGTGGGGATGGCAGACCGTCTGGACAGCTATCCCGTTCAGCTTTCGGGCGGTCAGCAGCAGCGTGTGGCGATTGCGAGGGGACTCGCCCTGAGACCGGACATCATCTTCTTTGATGAACCTACCTCGGCCCTGGATCCGGAGCTGATCGGCGAGGTGCTCAATGTCATGCGTCAGCTGGCAGAGGACGGGATGACCATGCTGGTCGTCACACACGAGATGGAGTTCGCCAGAAATGTCTCCAACAAGGTACTCTTTATGGAAAACGGGCATGTCGTTGAAAGCGGTTCCTCAAGGGAGTTCTTTGAAAATCCGAAAAGCGACCGCTCAAGAGAGTTTGTGCACTCACTGGCCAATCTGCATAATGGATAACCGGTGTCCTGGCCTTTCAAATCGACGACGGGTTACGAAAAACCTCCTTCCTGACCGACACAGAGCCGGTCAGGAAGGAGGTTTTGTTTTGCAGGAAATGACAGTTCCTCGCTGTTTTTTAAGCGGCGCAGGGGATCAGGTCAGCTGAAAGAGATCTTCTGCCACAATCTGTGAAGGGATCTCACCAGAATAGGTGTTTGGAACAAGTCCATACGGAGTGGCCATGGTTAAGTGAACGGCGTCTCAAAGTTAACCTTCTGCCGAAGCAGCACCGGTATGGCCCATGTTTGGCAGTCTGCTGCTTAGCAACAGGATTGATCTTTTACCAAATCTAATGTTTTTTAATGCGTTTTGGTAAAGGATAAATCATTCTGTAAAAATAATTCAAGGTGTTTAGTTTCAGTTCTAGAAAAAATAGCTTACCAAATCTCAATAAAAATGACAGATTTGGTAAGCTGTTATTTTTGCCGCGCGGCTCCGGGCCATTTTTGCAAAAAGAGGGCAATAGAATACATATGAACTGAGAGCGGGCTCTGTTTCAACCTGAAAACGGATTGGAGATTGGAGAAATTAACAAGGATTGAGGATTAGAGAAATTTGCTGAAATCAACAAAATTGATTGAAAAAAACAGGGTGCTCCATTATAATGAATCCATCAGCTAAAAATGAAAACGGAGGACTTATCATGCCTAAGAATGCAATTGTAGGACAGAGCGGCGGACCGACAGCGGTAATCAATTCAAGTCTTGCCGGCGTGCTGCAGGCATGTCAGATGCGTGGTGCTGATCATGTCTACGGAATGCTGAACGGCATTGAAGGACTGCTTGATGAGCGGATCATGGACCTTTCGGGAAAACTTGGCTCTGCTCTTGAGATTGAGCTGCTCAAGCGCACCCCTTCCTCGTTCCTTGGCAGCTGCCGTTATAAACTGCCTGATTTTTATCAGAATCCGGAGATCTATGAGAAGATTTTTGATATTCTGAACCGGATGGATATCGGATATTTCTTCTATATCGGCGGCAATGACAGCATGGATACGATCTGCAAGCTGAACAACTATGCAAGGCAGATTGGCAGCGGAATCAAGTTCATGGGTGTTCCGAAGACCATTGATAACGACCTGATGATGACGGACCATACGCCCGGATATGGCTCTGCAGCAAAGTATATCAGTGTGGTCATGAAAGAACTGATCCGTGATGCGACGGTGTATGGAAATAAGTTCGTCACCATCGTGGAAATCATGGGACGGAACGCCGGATGGCTCACAGCAGCGGCCGCACTGGCACGCGGTGAGGACTGCGAGGGTGTTGACATGATCTGTCTGCCGGAGGTTCCGTTCAACGTGGATAATTTCCTGGTAAAAGTCGAACGGATGCAGAAAGAGAAGAAGTCCATTGTCATTGCGGTCAGTGAAGGCGTCAAACTGCCGGATGGCCGGTATGTCTGCGAATTGTCAGATGATGCGCGTTTTGTCGACTCTTTCGGACATCAGAATCTGACGGGTACAGCCCGTTACCTGAGCAACGTCGTGGCAAAGAACATCGATACACGCACCCGTTCGGTGGAACTCTCCATTCTGCAGCGCTGCGCGGGTCATCTCAGCAGCCGTACGGATATCACCGAGGCGTATCAGGTGGGCGGTGCCGCGGCAAAGGCAGCGTTTGAGGGAATCAGCGGCAAGATGGTCGCGCTTAAGCGTCTTTCAAACGATCCGTATCAGTGCACCACCGAGCTGGTTGATATCGAGAAGGTAGCCAACTTTGAGAAGAAGGTGCCCATGGAGTGGGTGAATGCCTATAAGACGGACATGACCGCCGAATTCCTTGCCTATGCCCGGCCGCTGATCCAGGCGGAACTGACTCCGATTTATATCAACGGAACGACACAGCACATTATTCGCAAATAAGATTTACGGCCCGGAATCCACAGAAACTGGTGAATTCTGGGCTTTTTTGAAGCCTGATTAAACGGAAAACAGCCGATTGCATTGGAGGTGTATGGTCTATGCGGAAACAGATCGGATGCATTCTGTTGGTACTGCTGCTGATCAGCGCGGCCTGCCTGGCACTGGCAGATGGGAGTACATGGAAGTGTACCAAATGCGGAAGAAGCGGGAATACCGGAAATTTCTGCCCCAACTGCGGCACCGCAAAGCCTCAGAACAGTTCCTGGGTTTGCGGGTACTGCGGGGTCTGGAACAGCGGAAATTTCTGTACAAACTGCGGCCGGGGAAAAACGGCGACCCGGGAGCCGATTTACGGAAAAGCAAAACAGAAACTGGCCGTCAACAGCGGTCCGGGAACCAAAACGTATTATGATGAGCTGGGCACGTATAATGTCGCTGGACAGTACTGCGAAATTCTGGCAAAGGCCTGGGATAAGAGAAACGGGATATACTGGGTGAAAGTCCATGTTCCCGGAACAAAGGTTATCGGATGGACAGGACTCAAGCGTTTTGACCAGTCGACATTCGATATCAACGCTGTGCCTGAGGAATTCTGGTAAAAAAAACACACAGGAATGCGGGCGCATTTCCTGTGCGTTTTCGGGAAACCGTTTTTATTCGTCCTCAAGACGCTTGACCATGGCGACCATGGAATCAACGCTGTTGAAGTTCGCGGGGACGATTTCAGTGGCAGGGATGGAGATGTCAAACTCATCATTCAGTGCACCGATGAGCTGGATGATATCAAGTGAGGAGAGAAGGCCATCATCAATCAGGGTCGTACAGGACTCAAAATCAATGTCGTCCTTGATATCCTCGAGCAGGGAAATAATGGTTTCACGCATAATATTAGGACTCCTTTCTGGAATTCAATGCTGGTCTTTTGGCAGTAGGCGTTGTTCCGGCCCGGAGCTGACAATCTGCCGCTGCGCGGCAGGACTGCTTCCGGACCGCCTATCTGTCATCTGCCGGATTGCCGCTTTGCGACAGGGCCGCTTCTTTTGCCGGGAAGTCTGTGCTGTCGGAAACCAACAGACACGCCCATGTATTTTAACGGAAAAACTTTGAATATGCAACTGAAAGAAACAGATTTCCCGGAGAAACGGGAAGTCGACTGAGAGGGAAATTAAATGAGTCGTGAAAACTGGATGCCTGAGTTTAAAGCGCGCCTGATGCACTTTGAAAATGAGCTGAAAATGCTTTATATGGGATTATATCATAATGATGAACAGGCCTATGACTATTTTACAGGCATGCTGTATCGGGCCTGGGAGAACCGTCCGGAGGCTTTGCGCAGCCTGGACCGCGAAAGGGTATCAAACCCCGGATGGTATCAGGGGCACAGCATGGTTGGAATGCTGATGTATGTCAATGCATTTGCCGGGAATCTGCAGGGCGTGAAAGAGAAGCTTTCCTATGTGCAGGACTGCGGCGTCAATTACCTGCATCTTATGCCGCTCCTGGAGAGCCCGGCCGGCCGGAGTGACGGCGGATATGCGGTCAGCAATTTCAGGAAAGTCCAGCCGGAACTGGGAACCATGGAAGATCTGGCAGAACTGGCAGGATGCTGTCATGAGCGGGGAATCGCCGTGTGCCTGGATTTTGTGATGAACCATACCAGTGAGGACCATGAATGGGCCAGACGGGCGAGAGCCGGGGAAAAGGAATATCAGGACCGGTATTTCTTCTATGACAACTGGGATATTCCCAATGCCTATGAGCAGACTGTTCCGCAGGTATTCCCTACTACAGCTCCCGGGAACTTCACCTGGTGTCCTGAGGCACAGAAGATTGTCATGACGACGTTCTATCCCTATCAGTGGGATCTGAATTATGCCAATCCGGTGGTCTTCAATGACATGACAGAGAACATGCTGTACCTGTGCAATCAGGGGGTGGACATCATCCGTCTGGATGCAGTGCCCTATATCTGGAAAGCGCTGGGAACCAGCTGCCGGAATCTGCCTCAGGTGCATACGCTGGTTCGGATTATGCGGATTGTCTGTGAGATTGTATGCCCCGGCACGCTTCTGCTGGGCGAGGTTGTCATGGAGCCGAGCAAGGTTGTTCCGTATTTCGGCTCCGTGGAGCGGCCGGAATGTCATCTTCTTTACAATGTGACCACGATGGCTTCCATCTGGCATACGGTTGCTACCCGTGATGTGCGGCTGCTGGGCCACCAGATGGAACAGGTCTTTGCCCTTCCGAAGCAGTACACGTTCCTGAACTATCTGCGCTGCCATGATGATATCGGCTGGGGACTGGATTACGGTTTCCTTTCGCAGTTTGGTCAGCAGGAAATCCCGCATAAGAAGTTCCTGAATGATTATCTGACCGGTAAATGGGAAGGAAGTCCTGCGCGGGGCGAACTGTATAATGACGATCCGCGGCTGGGAGATGCGCGGCTGTGCGGCACGACGGCCTCCCTGTGCGGGATTGAAAGTGCCCGTCTTTCCGGGAATGCGGAGGCGCTCGAAAAGGCACTTTCCCTGGACGTGATGCTGCATGCCTTTATGTTTACCATGAGCGGCATTCCGGTCCTCTACAGCGGGGATGAGATTGGTCAGGAAAATGACAACCGTTATCATGAGGATCCCCTGAAAGCAGAGGACAGCCGGTATCTGCACCGTGGGAATATGGACTGGAACAAGGCGGTACGCCGTCAGGATGAATCGACGCTGGAAGGCCGAATCTTCTCGGCCATTCATCGGATGGAAGCACTGAGAGACCGGATGGATGTCTTTGACGGGAAGGCGGATACCTGGCGTCTTGATACCGGGAATGATCATATTCTGGGAATTGGCCGGTATTATAACGGCGAAAAACTTCTGGGGCTGTTTAATTTCGGAGATGAAACGGAAACGGCCTGGGTGCATGACACGGATCTGTATCAGAATCTGCTGACGGGTGAAAGCCGTGATGCCGGAGCCATAACGATGCCGGGGTGCAGCTTTGTCTGGCTGTATAAACATTTCTGATGAATTCTGGAGAACCTGAATGAGCATTCTTTCATTTACCAAGCTTGGACTGAGTGCACCGCTTCTCTCTGTCCTTGAAAAACGGTTTATTGCCTTTGATACGGAGACAACCGGACTTGACAGTTACTACAACCGGATCATTGAAGTCGGTGCTGTTCTTTTTGAGGACGGGAAGCCGGTCCGGGAATATGGGAGCCTGGTGCATTCGGTGAACCGTGTCCCGTATGAGGCCCGGATGGTCAACCACATTACGGATCAGATGGTCCGCAGTGCACCGGAACCGGAAACGGTGTATAAAGACCTTTGTGCCTTTTTCGGGGATGCCCTGACCGGTGACACCGTTCTGGTCGGACACAATGCCACCTTTGATATGGGATTTCTGAATGCGGAGTTTGCCCGCCTGGGAATCAGTGCCGATATTGTATACGCAGACACCTGCTCGCTTTCGCGGGTGGCGCTGCCGCATTTGCCCAGTCACAGACAGGATGATGTGGCGCGGGCATTCCGGATACAGAACCGGCAAAGTCACCGGGCCGTGACGGATGCAGAGGTCTGCGGACAGATCATGGTCGAAATGATTCCGCTTCTTCGGAAAAGCGAGAAAGTCGAGAAAGAAACGGAACGGCGCCGGGAAAAACAGGCAAAGTATGAACCCTGCGAAGAGGAGAAGGAAATCTGCCGGACACTCTCCACCGGGGTATCCGGACCGCTGTATTTCCAGAAGGCGGGGAAACTGGTGCATGTTCGCACGGAAAAGCCTCTGTTTTCTCTCTGTCTTACCGGAAAGCATCCGTATGTTGTGGGCAGCAGAGCCAGTTTGGAGCAGCTCCGCCTTGAGGCGGAGACGCTGGCCGGGGCAGAGATTCGTGCCGGCTCGGCCGCTGAGGAAAAACTGTACACGGATGCGGTCCGGCTGCTCAGTGAAGGGGAAACGGCCGCTGCGGCGCTGATGCTGGTGCAAATGCTTGCACAGGGAGCGGATGCCGGTCTGGATGCACACGAACGCTGGAAACTTCGCCGTGAACTTGAACTTTGCTGGACGCCTGACTGAAATCCCGTCACCGGTGTACGGACAGATCATTTACATGGATATAATCCGGACCAGTCAGAAAAAGCAGCTATCTGAGCAACCAGACAGCTTTCAGAGACGAAGCTCTGTTCAAGAGCTTCGTCTCTGTTTTATGAGATCGTTATTTCGATTTAAGCAAATGGATGCTGCATCCGAACAGCTGGAACTGACATCGCTGAAAAGACTGTATTTGCGGATATTTCGCTGCCGCCGCAGATGAAAAGAGCAGAATACGCACGTTCATCCGCGAAAAAACACCTTTATTTGAAGCAGATAAGATGGTATACTATCCTCATCATTAAGGATAGAGTCAACGGCTGGGAGAATTGCCGGATGGGTTATCCGGGAAGTGCGTATAACGGTATTCCGATAAGTGTTCGGTTTATGTTTATTCGAGTTTGAGCAATCACAATACAGGTGGTATCATGATAAGACCATATGACGGTAAAGAAGGATACCTCTTTATCAGTTATTCACACAAGGACATAGATCGGGTTATGCCAATCGTTTCCCGTATTTATGAGCTGGGTTACAATGTGTGGTATGATGAAGGGATAGACCCCGGAACCGAATGGGCAGATACGATTGCCCTGCATATTGAGGAATGCAGCATATTTATTGCGTTCCTGACAAGGTCCTTTATTGAATCTAAAAACTGTCTGGATGAACTGGATTATGCCAGAGATAAAGGGGTAAAACAGATCCTGATTTATCTGGAGGAACTGGAACTTACCCGCGGACTGGCAATGAGGACCAATCGGATACAGGCATTTTACAAATACAGATATCCGGATGAAGATTCTTTCTATACCCGCTTTAATGAAACGGATGAGTTGAAAAAGCTGCGCAGAGCAAAGGCAGAGACTGAAAAAGGAACAGAACCCGTTCAGGCTGCGAGTCCGCGGAATACCGTTTCGGTACCGGACACGCCTCGGAAAGAAACCGGAGAGAAGAAACTGGCGGATACCAGACAGACTTCATCCGGCAAATCATCTGGCCTGAAGATTTTGCTGTCTGTCGCCGGTATCGTTGCGGTCTCGGGTGTGGCAGTGGCCTTCTTTATGAAGCCAAAGCCCGACAACGGGATGCCGCACGGAACGACGGCATCAGTGACGGCAAGCATAACGGCTGAACCGACAGAAGTGCCGAGCCCGACACCGACGATCGAACCGACGGCAACGCCAACAGCCAAACCTACAGCGACCCCAAGCCCGACGCCTACGTTCAAGCCTACGGCAACGCCAAGCCCGACGCCTACGGTCAAGCCTACGGCAACGCCGAGCCCGACACCGACGGTTAAACCTACGGCAACGCCGAGTCCGACGCCTACGGTCAAGCCGACGGCGACACCGAGCCCGAC
>DGWH01000150.1 GCA_002395225.1 Christensenella sp. UBA4263 | reverse complement strand
AGGCTGTAATGTCTGACATCCTGCAGGGCATCTATGAGCCAAGGTTTCTGGACTGCTCGTATGGATTCAGACCGGACCGTGATTGTCATGATGTAGTCAAGTTAATAAATGATTCACTAATGCGAGAAAATGCAAATTACGTTTTAGAGGCTGATATCAAGGGCTTCTTTGATAACGTTTTGCATGAGTGGATGATGAAGTTCCTTGAAAACGACATCGACGATAAGGTATTCCTCAGATATATCAACAGGTTCTTGAAAGCGGGTGTCATGGAAGAAGGCAAGCTGTTCGAGGTGGACAAAGGTACTCCACAGGGCGGACTTATCTCGCCTGTGTTGGCAAATGTTTACCTGCACTACGCCCTGGATATGTGGATTGAGAAATCAGTGATGTCCAAATTGAAAGGGTGGGCTAAATACGTGAGATACGCTGACGATTTCCTCATGGTTTTTCAGTATGAGGAGGACGCAGTAAGCGTAATGAATGCCCTGCCGGGGCGACTTGGGAAATTCAATCTTGAAGTAGCGCCGGAAAAGACGCGGGTACTTCCATTCGGAAGAAATGACCGCGATAACAACAGCTTTGACTTCCTCGGATTCACATTCTACGAGGCCAAAACTCGCAAGGGTGGATTCCGAGTGGGAATCAGAACAAGTAGCAAGAAGCTAAAGCAGAAGAGAAAGGCGCTTAAACAGTGGGCGAAGGAGCATATGCATAATCCGGTGGCCAACACCTTGAAGTGTCTGGATCAGAAACTGAGAGGGCATTGCCAATACTATGGAGTAAACGGAAACTTTGTTTCTCTCAAGAATTTCTACTACTATGCTCGCTACACGATGTTCAAGGTTCTCAGGCGCCGTGGACAGAAGCACAGGATGACGTGGGCAAAGATGGATGAACTCTGGCCCGCATACATTTCGAAGCCGGCGATTATGGTGCAAATCTGGTATAGAGATAAAGACTCTTCGAGGAGCCGTATGCCCAAATAGGGCCCGTACGGATCTGTGAGGGGTGCGAGGGCGCAAGCCCTCCATCTACTCGACAAAAGATCTCCGCGGTCAGCGTATTTATTTGAAAAGAAGCAGTTCAGTGTGGACAAATTCAGTGTCTTGCCAAAACGCCTGGGGCGGGTAATCAGCGTAACATCATCTGTTCCCTGCCACCATTCCCGGATGAAATCTGTTTTATCGACGTAAAAGCCATGGTTCATCCGCAGCTTTTCAAAATCCTGCACGCCGATACTGATTACCTTCTTCAAGTCACGAAAGCTCCTTTCTATATTTGCTGGCATTATATCATCCGGCACTGCCGAAGTACAGGAAATTGAGCGGCAGGGTGCAGATAGTGCCGGAAATGAAAAAAGGAAGCGGCTTCTGCCGCTTCCAAGGGAAAACGCTGTTGGATCGTCAAAGGTGACGTTGCACCGGTTTAACGGACAATATTGAAGATATCAATCAGACGGTCCACGAAAGCATCCGGGTAAGCACCCTCAATGGGGGCACCCCAGACATCACCGCTGTAGTCAACGAAATAGGTGGTCGGATAACCTCTGACCGGGAAGATCTGTGCCATATTGGCCGGGGGAATGAGGTTGGTAAAGGTGACGCCATTGTCTTTCAGAATCTGAGCGGCCTTTGCCACGTGTGCCGGATCAACGGCGTTCTCGCAGATGCCAACGACAGCGATGTTGGTTGAGGCAAGCTGGTTGGCGATATTCTGGAGAGCGGCCATTTCCTTTATGCTGGCAGGGCTCTCAGTGCCCCAGACGTTGACAAGGGTGACGAAGTTGGAACCAAAGAGATCATTGCTGAGGACGTTGATGCCGTCCAGAGTGGAGGCCTCAAAGTCGACATGGCCGACGACACTGAGGGCCGGTGCGGCAGGTGCCGGAGCGGATACCGGTTTGGCGAAGATGTTTCTGGTCGTCAGGTAAGCATCCAGGACAAAGCCCTGCAGACCGTTTTCACAAACCACATACGCCCAGTTCAGATCAAGAGAACGGCCGTATACGATGACGAGTGAACCGTTGGGAATCAGACCGACAACATGATAGTCGGTGCCGGGGCCGGAGCGGACATTGAGACGGCCGCCACGGGTTGCAACACGGGCACGGTACGGATAGTTCCGGGAATCGGTTTCGATCTGGACAGCCAGTTCCTGCGGAACCTGGACCTCAACGAGCTCAACCGTCTCATCGACAAAGACAATCGGATCGTCAATGTAGATATAGCGGATGACTTCTTCCGGATAAATGATGATCTCCGGATCATCGTCTTCCTGCACTTCCTGATACTGTTTGCGCAGGGAATCGTAATCGATCTGGTCATCATAGTACTCGGGGCCATAGGGAGAATTTTCCGGCGTTACAGGGATATCGCCGCCGCCGGACGTGCCCTTTGAGTCATCCGGCTCTTCGGCAGGAGTTTCGGGAATGTCGCCGCCGCCGGACGTGCCCTTTGAGTCATCCGGCTCTTCGGCAGGTGTTTCGGGAATGTCGCCGCCGCCGGTCGTGCCATTTACATCATCCGGCTCGTCAACAGGCGTTTCCTCGTACTCACCTTCACCGAGGGTACCTGAATCCTGATCAGGGACGTCGTAATTTTCCTCAAAGTCGCCGCCGCCAGAATAGGTATCATTCGAATCGCCCTCAAAGTTGCCGCCGCCAGAATAGGTATCATCCGAACTGTCCTCAAAGTCGCCGCCGCCAGAATAGGAATCGTAAAGATCCTCGCTCTCGTCATACAGGGTTGTGCCGTCGAGCTCATACAGATCTTCTTCCAGCTCACTGTAATAATTGGGATCCTCGGACCATTTTGAACGCGAAACAAGGGCAAAGGCATTGCCGGCGAGGAAAAGCATACAGAGGAAAAGTACTACTATTCTCTTTTTCATTGCTGATCTCCTTCTGTTTGAATGTTGTGTACGTGCTTGTGTTGCAAGCGGAGTCGAAAAGGCAACGCGTGATCGGAGGTGCCGGACAATTGTCCCTGTCTGCCAAAACGTCCCTGCGCGTTTTAACCGACGGTCAGAACTGTCGCTTTTACAGGCATCAGCCTGGGTCATTTGACGGAGCAGCATTGTCTGAGGACCGGATTTGAGTGACTGACTGCCGCTGCGCGGCAGGGCCATTTTTTGGGAAGCTGCATCGGCAAATGGTGACGCTGAGGCCTCAAACGGACCGTCAGAGAAAAAATGCCCGACTCTGGATCAAATTTACTTAATTATACGAAAGAAGTCAATGTAAAAAATGAACTTTTTTGTCATCAGGAGGGAAACTTATTGTTTCTGCATGACCGGCAATCCGTAGAAGAAACAGGATCAAAGGGCGCTGCAGGCGGTAAAGCGCGAAATGGGTCCGAAATGTACGGTTGGAACGCTTAAGTGGGGTGCACATAGGATAATGAACAGGCGCGTGTTTTCGTTTCGCGCACAGGGGGGACCTGAGATGACTCGTCTCTGGCATCCTCATGAACAGAATGAGCTATTTGGGAACCGGTTTCTTTCCGGGGCATCCAATGGCCGGGACGGAACCGGCACAATGTCAGAAAGGGACTCGCCCGGAGAGAGGACAGACCGTCGTGAAAGGGATACGTTTTGCTTGTCAGGGAGGCTGTTTTGCGATAAAATGTAAACGGAAAGATAGAGATTAACGGAAGGGGATTGTTCTATGACGACAGCGGAAAAACTTGCTTCTGTGAGACAGAGGATGCAGGAATGTACCCTGGATATGATGATTGTTCTGACGGCAGACCCGCATCATTCGGAGTATCTGCCGGATTACTATAAAACAAGAGCGTGGCTGAGCGGCTTTACCGGCTCAGCAGGAACCCTGGTCATCACCCGGGATGAGGCGGCTCTTTTTACGGATGGACGGTACTTTATTCAGGCGGAGCGGCAGCTGGCGGGCTCGGGCATTACGCTGATGCGGATGCGCGCCCCGGGAGTCCCGACACTGGAGGAATATGTCCGTTCCAAATGTCATGAAAACATGCGCATTGGCACGGATTTTTCCCTGCTCAGCGAAAAGCAGGCACGGCTCTGGGCAGACTGGTCAGAGGCGGGGGCACAGCTGGTGGACAGCGGCGACCTTGTTGGGTCTCTCTGGACAGACCGCCCGCCGCTTCCGGATCATCCGGTGGTGCGGATGGCCGATGAGATTGCCGGCGAGACGACACATGCCAAGATAGAGCGCATTCGCGGGGAGATGAATAAAGCCGGTGCCAGGGTGCATGTCCTGTCCATGCTGGATGAGATTGCCTGGACGCTGAATGTACGGGGGGAGGATGTGGCTAATACGCCGGTGGTGATCAGCTACCTGGCGGTCCTGCCCGAAACGGCGCTGTGGTTCGTGGATGAGCGGAAGGTCCCCGCGGCAGTGCGTGAATCGCTCAGCCGTGAGGGGGTCGAGGTACGGCCGTATGCATCTGTATTTGAAACCGTACGGGGCCTGGCGGGAACTTTTCTGCTGGATCCGGAGACGACAACGGCCCAGATGTACAAAGCGGTGGAAAATGCCGGGGTGATCGAGGGAAAAGATCCGGTGATCGGCATGAAATGCATCAAGAATACACGGGAAATCGAAGGACTGCGTCACTGCCATGAACAGGATGGGGCGGCGGTGACAAGGTTTATGTATTGGCTGAAAACCAGGGCGGATATCGATCATCTGACGGAGATGGAAGCCAGCGAGAAACTGGCTGAGTTCCGGGAAATGCAGCCCGGATATACCATGCCGAGCTTTGATACCATCTGTGCGTATGGACCGAATGCCGCCATGATGCATTACAAGGCGACGGAGGAAAGCAATGCGCCCCTGAAGCGGTCCGGCTTCCTGCTGATTGATTCGGGCGGGCAGTACGAGGACGGGACGACGGACATTACCCGGACGTTTGTCCTGGGCGAACTCAGTGACCGGCAGCGTCTGCACTTTACCGCCGTGCTCCGCTCGGTGATCCGCCTGTGCTCGGCGGTTTTCCTGCAGGGCATGCAGGGCAAGAGCCTGGACATTCTGGCCCGCGGTCCGGTCTGGGATCTGGGTATTGATTATCGCTGCGGCACCGGACACGGCGTCGGTTTCCGCCTGAACGTCCACGAGGGACCCAATTCGTTCCGCTGGCATGAATCCCCGGGCAGAGGGGAGGAGGCGGTCATTGAACCCGGAATGGTCACGACGGATGAACCCGGCATTTACCTGGAAGGGGAATATGGCATCCGTACGGAGAATGAGCTGCTCTGCCGGGTCAGGGAAACCAATGAATACGGCACCTTCCTGGAATTTGAGACCATTACCTATGTGCCCGTGGACCTGGATGCGGTCATTCCGGAGCAGATGAGCATGGATGAGCGCAAATGGCTCAATGCCTATCATGCGGAAATACGCCGCCGCATCCTGCCGTATATGCAGACAGAGGATGAACGTGCCTGGCTCGAAACTGCCACACGTGCCATATAACAAGAGGAGGTTTTGGGGATGAAACTGATTATCGCGATTGTACAGGATGAGGATGCGGGTCATCTGGTATCTGCGCTGATGGAGGAAGGGTTCGGCGTGACGAAGCTGGCCACGACCGGCGGCTTCCTGCGTTCCGGAAACACCACGCTGATCAGCGGTGTGGAGGATGAGAAACTGGATAAGGCTCTGGCAACCATTACGCGGATCTGCCACAGCCATGAGCAGGTGACGACGACGGCGGCGACCCCGGTGGGCGCGGCGGGCGTCGGGGACAGTTTTGTCCCGTATCCTGTCCGGGTGACCGTCGGCGGCGCCACGGTCTTTGTGCTGGATGTAGACCGGTTTATCAAGGTATAGTATGGACGATTTTGAAAACTATGTCGGACAGTCCGTGCACATTGAACGGCTGCGTTCAGAGTTCGCGGAGGGAACATTTACACACGCCTATCTTTTTGCCGGTCCCGTGGGAACCGGCAAAAAGAGTGTTGCCAGGCTGTGTGCCATGACGGCGCTGTGCAGAGGGGAACACCGGCCCTGCGGGGTTTGCGGTCCCTGCAGGCGGGTTCTGGCGGAAACACACCCGGATGTGCACGTGCTGAGGCCTGCCGCCGGGAAAAGAGAAATCGCTGTCGGGCAGATGCGCGAGCTGCTCAAGGAAGCGGATGTCCATACCTTTGAGGACGGGGTGAAGGTCTTCCTGATCCCCGAGGCGGAAAAGATGAATGCCGCCTCACAGAATACGCTGCTGAAAACCCTGGAGGAGCCGGCCAGCAATACCGTGTTCCTCCTGACGACGGTGCATCTTTCGGCCCTGCTGCCGACCGTGGTTTCAAGATGCCGCCTGATCCGTTTTCATCCGCTGACGGATGAGGAGACGGCGGCAAGGCTCCGGGCACTGGGGGTGCCGGAGGAACAGGTGGGTGTCCGGGCGCGGATCGCAGAGGGATGCGTCGGCCAGGCACTGGCGGTGGAGGAAAAGGTGATCACCCTTCGCAATGAAATGGCGGAACAGTTTTTTGCCGTGCATTCCCTTGCGGATATTCCGGACATCGTCAACCGCTATAAAGACAGAAAAGATGACCGGCAGATTCTCCTTGATCTGTTTGAGGAGATTGTGCGGGAGATTCTGCTCTCGCAGGCCGGCCGGCAGGAACCGGTGACCCTTCCGCAAACGGCACGGAACTATGCACGGGCGGTGCCGCTTGAGGGCGGTCTGGCACTTCGGGAGCGGATCCTGGAGGCGCGAAAGATGGTTCAGAGCAATGTGGCGTTTCAATCAGTCCTTGAGACTGTTCTTATAAAGATTTCGGAGGAATATACTCGATGGCCATGGTAGTCAAGGTACGCTTCCGGCGTGCCAGCAAGCTGTATGATTTTGATGCTAACGGGCTGGAAGTCAGCGCCGGTTCATATATCGTTACGGAGACGATCCGCGGAATGGAGATCGGTGAATGCATGGGCGACCTGCGTGAGGTGGGGGATGATCAGATGATCGCGCCCCTCAAACCGATCCTGCGGATTGCAACGGAGGAGGATCTGAAGTTACAGAGAGAAAATGAGGAACGGGAAAAGCAGGCGCTTTTGACCGCCGAGCAGAAAGTGCAGGACCTGAAGCTGGATATGAAGCTGGTGGATGTGGAATTTGCCTTTGACCGCTCCAAAATTACCTTTTATTTTACGGCGGATGGCCGCGTGGACTTCCGGATTCTGGTCAAGAGTCTGGCCAGCGTCTTTAAGACGCGGATTGAGCTGCGGCAGATCGGCGTCCGGGATGAGGCCAAAATGCTGGGCGGGCTGGGTCCCTGCGGCCGGCCGATCTGCTGCCGGCAGTTCCTGGCGGATTTCCAGCCGGTCTCCATTAAGATGGCAAAGGAGCAGAATCTCTCCCTCAATCCCACCAAGATCTCCGGCATCTGTGACCGCCTGATGTGCTGCCTCAAGTATGAGCAGGAGCATTACGAGAACACCCGGAAAAAGATGCCCAAAATCGGCCGCGAGCTGATGACCCCGGACGGCATCGGCGTGATTACGGCGATCAATGTGCTGTCGGAAACCGTGACGGTGCGCCTGCCGGTGGGGGACAGCTTTGAAAACCGGGTTTACGCCATTGATGACTGCCAGCGGACGGACGGGAGCCGGACACAGCCGCCCAAAGCGAATAAGGACGGGGAACCGGAGGAAAAGGCGGAGGTGCTTCCGGCAGAGGAAAATGAGCCGGAGACTGGGGCGGAGCCGCAGGACGGAGAAATGCCGGAAGTGGAGCCCGAGACTGCGGAGACCGGGGAGAATGCGCCGGAGGCGGGAAAAGGCGAGCCGGGCAGGAAGCGCAAGAGAAAGCACAACCGCCGCGGCCAGCGCCCGAAAGGACCGGCGGAAAACGGCGAGGCCGCTCAGGCGGTGGCGCCGGCCGCACCCGGCCCCGGACCGGACAAGGGCAAACGGCCTTATCATAAGCCCCGTCAGGGAAACCGGAATCCGAACAGGGATCCGCAGAAAAAACAGGGGGATGCCCGTCCGGCAGAACCGGCGAAAGCCGAGAAGGCATAAGGCGGAAAAGAAAATCCATGCCTCAGACAAAGCCATTCGGGCAGGAGAACAACGCTGAGGGCTGAACACAGGCCTCGGATAACCCCGGGGAAAACCAACGTTGAGAACTGAGGAGGAGGTACGGAGTGAAACGGTATCTGGCAATTGATATTGGTGCGTCTTCCGGACGGCATATTGTCGGCTGGCAGGACGGGGGAGAGCTGCAGACAGAGGAGGTGTACCGGTTTCCCAATGGGGTCACCCGGCAGGACGGACACCTGATTTGGGATATCGGTGCATTGCTTGAGCATGTCCGTACGGGAATCGATCGGGCACAGGAGCGGTATCCGGATATAGTCAGTCTCTCCGTGGATACCTGGGGAGTGGACTATGTCCTGATGCAGGGTGAACAGGAGATTCTCCCGTGCTATGCGTACAGGGACAGCAGAACGCAGGAGGTCATCGAGAAGCTTCACGCGGTCATGCCGTTTGAGGAGCTGTACCGGCATACCGGCACGCAGTTCCAGCCGTTCAACACGGTGTATCAGCTGTACTGGGATCATCTGGCGGGGCGGCTTGAACAGGCGACGAGTTTCCGCATGATTCCGGAGTACCTGATGTCAAAGCTGTGCGGACAGAGCGCCCATGAATACACCAATGCGACCACGACAGGGTTGATCAATGCGGAAACGGGCGAATATGACCGGGAGATGATTCGCCGTCTGGGGCTTCCGGAGCGTCTCTTTGATGCCCTTGAAAAGCCCGGAAAGTGCCTGGGCACCTATAAGGGAATGAAGGTCATCCTGTGCGCCACGCATGACACCGGCAGCGCGGTGGAGGGAATCCCGATGGACCAGAACATGCCCTACATCTCCTCGGGAACGTGGAGTTTGCTGGGGGTGAAGACGCCGCGGCCGCTGACCGGCGAGGAAAGCCGGCAGGGCAACTGGAGCAACGAGGGCGGCGTGGGCTATAACCGCTATCAGAAAAATATCATGGGCATGTGGCTCATCAACCGGCTGCGGGATGATCTCTGTCCGGAGATGCCGTTCCCGGAGATTGTGGAACTGGCACAGCAAAGCACCTTTGATGAGGTGGTCAATGCGGATGATGCCTGTTTCCTGGCACCGGAGAGCATGAAAGCGGCATTTGATCATGCCCTTGCGCACGGACCGGAGAAGCCCGGGGATTATTTCCGCTGCGCCTACCGGTCCCTGGCCGGCAGCTATGCGCGGGCACTTCTGGAACTGGAGCGGAATACCGGCAGCATCTATTCCAGCCTGGTAATTGTGGGCGGCGGTGCAAAGAACGCCTTCCTGAACCGTCTCACGGAGGAGGCGACGGGCAAGAGGGTGCTGGCACTGCCGATTGAGGCGACGGCGCTGGGAAACCTTCGTGTACAGATGCAGGCAGAGGAAAACGGTCAGGCCTGAACGGGGCTGACCGGGCAAAAACGGAACGGTCTGACCTGTACGGGTCATGATTGTATAGAACATATGGAGGAATGACAAATGAAACCGATACTAGAGGCACCGTTTCTGGTGGAAATGATCCGGACAACTACGAACATGTATAATCACGGCTGGGATGAGCGCAACGGAGGAAACATCTCGCTCCTGCTGGATGGCAAGGAGGTTGCTCAGTATCTGGATGTGCGGCATGTCATCCGGACGATTCCGACCGGATTTACCGCACCGGAGCTGGATGGACGGTATTTTCTGGTGACCGGTACCGGCAAGTACTTCAAGAATGTTGAGGTGGCGCCGGATGTGAATCTGGGCATCGTGCGGCTTGCGGACAGCGGCCGTCAGGCAGACCTTCTCTGGGGCTTTTCGGACGGCGGCCAGTTTACCAGTGAGTTCCCGGCACACATGATGAGCCATGTGGCAAGACTGTCGGTGGATCCGGCCAACCGTGTGGTGATGCACTGCCATCCGGCCAATCTGCTGGCCATGACCTATGTGCACGATCTGGATGAGCGGGCATTTACCCGTACGCTGTGGCAGATGTGCACGGAATGCATTGTGGTATTCCCTGAGGGCGTCAATGTACTGCCCTGGATGCTCTGCGGCACGAACGAGATCGGCGAGGCCACGGCAGAGAAGATGAAGACGGCGCGTCTGGTCGTCTGGGCACAGCACGGCATTTACGGTGCCGGCAAGGATCTGGATGAGACCTTCGGCCTGATTGAGACGGCAGAAAAGGCAGCGGAGATCTATCTGAAGATTGCGCATCTGCCGCTTCTCAATACGATTTCGGATGATGCCATGCATCAGCTGGAAAAGCGCTTCGGGATTAAGGCCCGCGCAGGCTATCTTGACTGAGTTTCCTGACAGATGAACCGCGGCAGATGGCCGGTTCATCGCTTAAAGAGGAGAAATCAAATGAAACAGCAGGTAATGACGGAACCACGGAAAATCATTTTTCGCACAGTGGAGACCCCTTCGGCACTGCCTGGCAAGGTGCTGCTGAAGGTGCACCGGATCGGGGTATGCGGGAGTGACATTCATGTCTATCACGGCACACATCCCTTTACCTCCTATCCGGTTACCCAGGGACATGAGGTCAGCGCGGAGGTAGCGGCCCTGGGCGAAGGGGTAACAGGCCTGAGCGTTGGCCAGAAAGTCACGGTGGAACCGCAGATTGTCTGCGGAGAGTGCTATCCCTGCCGGCACGGGAAGTACAATCTCTGTGAAAAGCTGAAAGTCATGGGTTTCCAGGACACGGGCCTGGCCAGCGAGTACTTTCTGGCGGATCCGGGGAGGATTACGCCGCTTCCGGAAAACCTCAGCTATGATGAGGGCGCCATGATTGAGCCGCTGGCCGTGACGGTGCATGCGGCCCGGCGCTTCCCGGAGATCGACGGGGCCAATGTGGTGATTCTGGGCGCCGGGCCTATCGGCATCCTGCTGGCCCAGTCCTGCCGGGCAGCCGGGGCGAAAAAGATCCTGATTACCGATATCTCCGACCTGCGGCTGGACATTGCCCGCCGCCTTGGGGTGGATGTGGCCGTCAATACGCGCAGTGTGCCCTTTGAAAAAGCCATGCTGGACACTTTCGGACCGGACCGGGCCGATGTGATCTACGACTGCGCAGGAAATGATATTTCCATGGGCGATGCCATTGCCAGTGCCAGAAAGGGCAGCACCATCATTCTGGTTGCCGTCTTTGGAAAGAAAGCGAATGTGGATCTGGCCGTGCTCAATGACCACGAGCTGGACCTGAACACCAGCATGATGTACCGGCATGAGGATTATGTACAGGCCATTGAATGGGTGAATGAAGGGAAAATCCAGCTGAAGCCGCTGATTTCAAGGCATTTCCCGTTCTCGGAATATCTGGGGGCCTATCAGTACATCGACGACAACCGCGAGGCCGTGATGAAGGTCATCGTGGATGTGGACCGCTGGGAGGACAAATGAAAGAACCGGGACCGGCTGTGCCGGTCCCGGTATTCCTGACTATGCGTCCGGAGTGTTTTTGAGGGATTCAAAATAGCGTCGTCCCTGGATATGGGACTGCGCATCCCGCTCCGCGTCAATGGCGTCATAGTTGTCCAGCAGACATTCGACGATGATGGGGGACAGGGTGCCGTTGGTGACGTTTTCACGCATGACCTGAATGGCCTTGTCCCTGGGCATGCCTTTCCGGTACGGACGCTCTTCCGTGATGGCGGAAAAGATGTCCGCACAGGCCATGATGCGGGAGCCGAAGGGGATCTTGTCCGCCGGAAGACGGAACGGATAGCCGTTTCCGTTCAGTTTTTCGTGATGGAGGCCGGCCCAGAGGGCAATCTGTTCAAACCCCTGAACGTCCTGAAGGAAGATCGTGGTGTAATAGGCATGTTCCTTGATGATGTTGAACTCCTCGTCCGTCAGGCGGCCCGGCTTTTCCAGAATTTCCCTGGGAATTTTGAGCTTGCCCAGATCGTGCAGATGGCCGGCAATCCGCATGAGCAGCTGCTCCTCGCCGGACATCCCCGACAGACGCGCCAGTTCAACGGCCGTGGCGGCCACGCCGGCGGAGTGCATGGCGGTAAAGGGGGAACGGAAGTCGATGATCAGGGACACGACCTCGGTCAGGGACTGGGTGCGCTCCAGGGTCAGCGGTGTGCTGGCCGGAAGGAAATCCAGAAACGCCTCCGGACGGATGACCAGGTCCAGCCAGACCGATTCAATCTGACTGAGCTCAAGGAAAGCATCGATGACCCGGGAACTGAAGAAGCGTTCGTTTTCCTGAAGGCTCTCTGTGAGGGTTTTGACCTGATTGAGAACCGGAATGTCCGGCCGGATCTGAAGGGAAATATAATCCGCCGTACGGATGATGAAGCCCGCATCGATGATGTCCCTGAGGTTTGTCACGGGCCGCAGCAGGTTCGTGCTGGTCAGGAGATTGCTGGTAAGCACGGAGGCAAGAGGCTTTGTCTGCGGAAGAAGCTGCAGAATCTCAGCGCTTTTCTTTGCCAGGGCAAACGGGTTCTTCTCAGGCTCTATCCGGCTGGAGTCCGGCCCGAGAATAATGGAGCCGACATCGTGCAGAAGGCCTGCATAGAGGACATGCTGCTGGACGCTTTCCGGCATCTGCAGCTGACGGGCGAGCCGGCAGGCAAGATAGGCGACCTGCTGATGGTGATTTTGCACCTCGGGCGAAATGAGATTCATTGCCGATGCAAAGCCGCGGATCAGTTCGCGCAGTTCGGTAAAGGTCTGTTTCATTGAACCTCCATTCTCTGAATGAGCACCCTTCGTCTCTGAATGGTGCAGAACTTGTCACAGATTGGATAACAGATGCAGAAGTTCCGGCTGGATGTACGGCGGGACGGCTGCTGACGGAATTATACCGGGAGAGAAACATTTGATCAATAGGAATGACGGCGGAGCCGGAAAAACCGGACCCGCTTTGGGCCGGGCGAGGCCGGAGACGGAAAGGAAAATGTCCGGCGTTCTTCGCATTTGCCGGGGGATGCTGGTCCTGTCAGTGCTCGTATGGATACTGGGTTCCTCTGCGCTGGCCTCGCTTGAGGTCCATTTCCTTGATGTGGGACAGGGGGATGCGGCCATTGTTCTGTGTGACGGGAAAGTCATGATGATTGACGGGGGAAAGCCGGACAACAGTCAGTTCATCTACAGCTACCTGACCGGGACCCTTGGCCTGTCCGGGATTGATGTCATGGTTCTGTCCCATCCCCACAGCGATCACGCGGGCGGCCTGTCCGCGGCCCTTGCGGCGTGCCGGACAGAGCGGATCCTGACACCGGTCTATTACTATAATGATCCTGTTTTCCTCCGCTTCCGGGACCTGGCGGCAGAGCAGAACCTGATGTTTGAGATGCCGCTGGCCGGTACGAAACTGTCCCTGGGGGCGGCGGAAATTTCTTTTCTGGCCCCTTACAAGCTTTTCGGGGATACCAATGACAATTCCATCATGATGCGTCTCTCGTATGGGAATACCTCGTTTCTTTTTACGGGGGATGCCGAAATACCGGAGGAGATGGAGGCACTTGAGCGCGCGCCGGAGCTGCTCCGGGCAGATGTGCTGAAAGTGGGGCATCACGGGAGCAGTTCCTCCAGCGGGGAGGACTTTCTCAATGCGGTAAAGCCCCGGGCTGCACTGATTGGCGTCGGCATCGAAAATACGTACGGACATCCTGCACGAAGTGTGCTTGAGCGGTTTCGGGCCATGGGCACACAGGTATTTCGGACGGATCTTCACGGAACGGTGGTTCTTGCCAGTGACGGGAAGTCCATTTCGGTCAGGACGGAGAGAATGCCCAATGACCCTGACAGCGTCTATACACTGTCCTGGGCGGAGCTGACTCCGGAGCTGACGCAGGAGCATCCGGCAGTGGAATACTATGTCGGGAATATGAAATCGCAAAGATTTCACTTGCCTGAATGCGAAGGGGCGGTTAAAATGAGTGAGAAAAACAGAATCCGCTTCGAAACAAGAGAGGAAGCGATTCAGGCCGGATATCAGCCGTGCGGAACATGCAAGCCATAATCAGCACGGAGAACGGAACAGAAGAGGGGTCTGTCAGGATACAGAATGCCTGTTGACAGGCCGGGGGGAAAACGAGAAAGATGAACAGAAACAATTATCTTCATACCGCATGGAATACGCCGTTTATTGAGCAGCGGGCGGATCCGTATATAACGCATGAGGGAAATGCGTGGTATTTTACCGCCTCCATTCCCAGTTACGATGCGATTGTCCTCAGAAGGGCAGATTCACTGACCGGGCTGCCGGGGGCAGAGGAGAAAGTTCTGTGGCGCAGTCATGCCAGCGGCCCCATGAGCCTGCATATCTGGGCGCCGGAGATTCACCGGTGGGGCGATAAGTGGATGATCTATTTTGCCGCCGGGGAAAAAGAGGATATCTGGCGCATCCGGCCGTATGCGCTGATGTGCACCGGCGATGATCCCATGCGGGATGAATGGGTCGAATGCGGCATGCTCACACGGCACCGGGATGATCCGTTCAGCTTTACGGAGTTTTCCCTGGACATGACCATTTTCAGCCATGGCGGGAAGACCTATTGCGTGTGGGCGGAGAAGGTCAGTGTCGGCCGGAAAATTTCGAACCTGTACATTGCCGAAATGACCGGCCCCACGACGCTGGGAACCCCGCAGATGCTGCTGAGCTCGCCCACGTATGCCTGGGAGCGCCATGAGTTCTGGGTCAACGAGGGACCTGCGTTCCTCAGGGAAGGGAACCGGGTGTACCTGACCTATTCAGCCAGCGATACCAGCCCGGCATACTGTATGGGGCTTCTCTGGGCGGATGCGGATGCGGACCTCATGGACATTTCCTGCTGGCACAAGCTGAATCATCCCGTCCTTCAGACGGATGCGGCGAAAGGCCTGTACGGTCCAGGACACAACAGCTTTTTCCGCGGGGAAAATGGCCTGGTCTATACCGCCTATCATGCCCGTCAGTACGACGAGATTATCGGGGATCCGCTGTATGATCCCAACCGTCACTGCTATATCATGCGGGTGGATTTTGAAAACGGGCTTCCGGTTTTCCGGTATGAAAATCAGCAGTTTCAGCCGTGAAATACCCGGGTAAATGAATATAGGAGGAAGAGCGATGCTTGCATCTGTACCGCCAATGGGCTGGAACAGCTGGGACTGTTACGGTGCCAGCGTGAATGAGGAAACGGTTCGCCGAAATGCGGAATACATGGCGAAATATCTCAAACCCTTCGGATGGGAATATGTGGTGGTGGACATCGAGTGGTATCAGCCGACCGCGGCCACCCATGAATACATTCCGTTTGCGGCGCTGAACATGGATGAATACGGACGCCTGATTCCGGCGGAAAACCGGTTCCCAAGTGCCGCCGGCGGGAAAGGATTCGGCCCGCTGGCGGAGTTTGTTCACTCTCTTGGACTGAAATTCGGCATTCACATCATGCGCGGCCTGCCGCGGATGGCAGCCCATCAGCATCTGCCGATTTACGGAAGCCGTTACACGTGCAGCGATGCGGCAAACCCGGCGGATGTCTGTGCATGGAATCCGGACATGTATGGCCTTCGTGCCGATACGCCGGCGGCAAAGGCGTATTATGACCGGCTGTTCCAGCTGTACGCCGAATGGGGCGTGGATTTTGTCAAATGCGACGACATTGCACGGGAATATCCCCGGTGTGCACGTGAGATTGAGCTGATTTCAGAGGCCAGCAGGAACTGCGGGAGGGAGATTGTGCTCAGCCTCTCGCCGGGACCGGCACCGCTGGAGCGGGCGGAACATCTCAAGAAGTATGCCAATATGTGGCGGATCACGGATGATTTCTGGGATGAATGGCCGCTGCTCCTCGGAATGTTTGAGCGGGCGGAAAAGTGGTGCATTCATTCGGGCCCCGGTCACTGGCCGGATGCGGACATGCTGCCGGTCGGGGCGTTGCGCCAGTGTTATCCGGATCATCCACGGGGCAACTGGACCCAGTTTACGGAGGCGGAGCAGCGGACCATGATGACGCTGTGGTGCATGATGCGTTCCCCCCTGATGATTGGCGGCGAGCTGACAAAGAATGATCCGTTCACGCTGTCCCTTCTGACCAATAAGGAACTGCTGGAAATTGAGAAGAATACGGCTGCGTCACGTCCGCTCTGTCGGGATGAGAAGTCCTGCGTCTGGTGTGCATACAGGCAGGACGGAAACCGTTATGTGGCAGCATTCAATCTCTCGGAGGAAAGTCAGACGATTCGTGTATCGCCTGAAAGCCTTGAGGCCACGCCGCGGACGGCGAAGGAACTGTGGACCGGCAGACAGAGTATGGATTCGGCTCTTGAGGCAAATCTGGGGCCGCATGATGTGGCCCTGTGGGCTGTTGAAATCTGAAGACGGATCAAAATTGAACAGGAAGACCGGCCCGTCTGCTTTGTCAGATGGGCCGGTCTTGAATTTTCAGACGTTGAACCGGATGATGACGGCAGTTTCCGGCAGATGGCTCAGAATATAGTCGCTGATCTGCTCTCCGTTACTCTCAGGCAGCCGGATGTGATTGGTCCGGACTCCGTCGTCTAGCTCAATATACCTGGAGGAGACCCGGACACTTTTGACCTTCTTATAAACAGTGAAGATGGCCGCTCTGCCATAGCCGTTTTTCACACAGACATCATCGACGGTATAGGTTTCATGAGGACTGGATGCATTGGCCTGTAAGAGGAGCAACGGGACGGCGATGAGGAGGATGACGCCGATGGGAACGAGACAGATCCAAAGCTGCCTGTCCTGGCCGTGTGGAACAGGCATGAGCAGATAAAGAAGGAACATGAAGAGAATGATCACGATTAAGGCAATGATCCCCTTTCGGGTATTGTTTTGCTGCTGAGACTTAGTGATGGGGGCGGACCAGGTAAAGGGGACAGAAAAGTCCGGAGTGGCGCTGTTCATAAGGTAAGTCTCCTTCCTTC
>DGWH01000015.1:46262-52555 GCA_002395225.1 Christensenella sp. UBA4263 | reverse complement strand
AGCTGGTCAATGAATCCATCGAGAGTGGAAAGATCTACGGGTCGGATGCCTGGAAGGAACTGACGGCAAATGTGAAAACGACCGGCGGTGCACTGCATTTTCTCGGGCTTCTGTCGGATGGAAACGTACATTCCAATATCCGGCACCTGATTGCCATGCTGAAAGAGGCAAAGGCAGAAGGCGTTCAGAAAGTACGTGTTCATATCCTTCTCGATGGCCGTGATGTGCCGGCTACCTCCGCTCTTCAGTATGTGGATCAGCTGGAAGAGGTACTCAAAGAACTGAATTCCGATGGCTTTGACGGACGGATTGCCTCAGGCGGCGGACGTATGGTGATTACCATGGACCGTTATCAGGCAAACTGGCCGATGGTAAAGCTTGGATGGGATACCCATGTGCACGGAATCGGACGGCAGTTTGCCTCTGCACATGAAGCGATTGAGACGCTCCGAAATGAAACCGGTGCGATTGATCAGGACCTTCCCGCCTTTGTCATTGCCGAGAATGGCCAGCCGGTCGGCAAAGTGCAGGACGGCGACAGCGTGATTCTCTTCAATTTCCGCGGTGACCGCGCCCTTGAGATTTCCATGGCCTTTGACGGGGATGAGTCCTTTGATAAGTTTGACCGCGGTGTGATGCCGAAGGTCAGGTATGCCGGCATGCTTCAGTATGATGGAGACCTGTGCATTCCGAAGACGTATCTGGTGAATCCGCCGGAGATTCGCAATACGCTGACAGAGCTGCTGGTGAACGCCGGAATCAAGGAGTATGCCTGTTCGGAGACGCAGAAATATGGCCATGTCACCTATTTCTGGAATGGCAACCGGAGTGAGAAATTCTCCGATGAGCTGGAAGACTGGCAGGAAGTTGACTCGGATGTCCGCAGCTTCGATGAGGCACCGTGGATGAAGGCGACCGAGATCACCGATCTGATGATCGATGCGATCCGTTCACATAAGTATGGCTTCATTCGCTGCAATTATCCGAATGGTGATATGGTTGGTCATACCGGCAACCTGCTGGCCACGGAAATCGCGGTCGAATCTGTGGACCTCTGCCTGGCACGTCTGCGCAAAGTGTGCGACGAGGAGAATGCGATTCTGCTGATTACTGCAGACCATGGGAACTCGGATCAGATGCTTGAAAAGGATAAGAAGGGAAATGTCAAGGTTCGGACTGCACACAGCCTGAATCCGGTTCCGTTCATTATCTATGACAAGGATGCACGGCATGAGATGAAGGACAATCCGGAGTTCGGACTTGCCAATGTCGCCGCAACCGTTGTTGAGCTGCTCGGTCTTAAACCCCATGAAACATGGGAAGAATCCATGCTGAAATAAGCTTACAGGGGCGAAAGCCGTTGTCTGCTGACTGTCCATGAACAAGGATGCCGTCTGAACACACTGTCGGGCGGCATTTTTGTTCATCTGAATTGACGTTTCGGAACAACCGCTTGACGGAAAAGGCGGAGAATCATTTAATAAAGATTAACGTGAACGGAAAATCCCGAAACACTTGAAAAGGCAAATCAGATTTGGACAGCACTGCTCTGATGGGCGGATGACGGGATATGCTTGTGATCTGTCTGTCAGAGGGAGTGCTGCAGTCTCAGGACAGGAGAGGCCGCAGCGCGGTTCCCGCATGGTTTGCCGGGGGTATCCGCTTACACAAATTACACAAATTGCGCGAAAAAACAAAACGGCGGTGTATGGTTTTTCTAATGATGATCGGGTATAATGAATATAAATTCATATGAAAGGGATTGTCAGGTAGCATGTCTGAGAATGCGAGTGAAAAGGCTGGAGATACTGCACGGGTGATGGTTAACCGTGAACTCTCCTGGCTGAAGTTTAATACGAGAGTACTGGAAGAGGCAGAAGATTCAAGGGTACCGCTTTGTGAACGTCTGACGTTCCTATCCATTTATCAGACCAATCTGGATGAGTTTTTTATGGTGCGGGTTGGTTCTCTGGTGGATCAGGACAGGGCATCTCCGAAGAACAGAGACAACAAGACGAATATGACGGCAAAAGAACAGATTGAAGCTGTTCTTAAACAGGTTGCGGAAATTGGGAAGAGACAAAGTGCCTGCTATAATGAGCTGATGGGGCTGGTTGAGGGACAGGGGATCCGAATCGTCGACTTCCGGAAGATCGGCCGTCAGGACAGCGAACGGCTTGAACGGGTATTCGATTCACAGATTGCCCCGCTGATTGCTCCGATCATTGTTGAACCGCGTCAGCCATTTCCGTTCCTGAGAGGAAAGTACATTTATGCGGTTGTTGAGCTTGAACGGAAAAACGGACGCGGCCGTATCGGCATCGTTCCGTGCAATGCAGGGGTGTTCCCACGGCTGATTGAGGTGCCCGGCGATCAGAAACGGTACGTACTGGTAGAAGATCTGATCCTTCACTTTGTCTATAAAGTGTTCCCGGGATATCTGGTGAAGGCAAAATCACTTGCACGTGTGACAAGAAATGCGGACATTGATGCGGATGCCCTTTACGATGAGGACCATGACTATCGTGAATTCATGGCGGATCTGATGAAGCGCCGCAAGCGGCTGGCGCCGGTTCGTCTTGAATTGTCCCGGCAGCTGAACAGTGTTCTGATTGAACGGCTCTGCAAGGAAATGAATGTCAAGAAGCGGTATATCTTCAAAACAGATGTGCCGATGGACCTCTCCTTTGTCTTCCAGATTCAGGATGAACTGCGTCTGAAGACGGAGCTGTTTTATCCCCGGCGCGTACCGCAGCGCTCTGCCATGTTTGACCCTGCGCAGCCGATTCTGCCCCAGATTCATCAGGGAGACAAGCTGCTTTCCTATCCGTTTGAGAGCATGAAGCCGTTCCTGGACATGCTGCATCAGGCATCGGAGGATGATCAGGTCGCGTCGATCAAGATGACGCTGTATCGGGTAGCCAAGCTGTCCAAAGTGGTTGAGGCACTGTGTGATGCGGCTGAAAACGGCAAGGATGTTCTTGTTCTGGTCGAACTGAAGGCACGCTTTGATGAGGAAAACAACATTGAATGGTCGAGGCAGCTGGAGGAATCCGGATGTACGGTCATTTATGGGCTTGAGGGATATAAAGTACACAGCAAGCTTTGCCTGATTACCCGGATTGAGGACGGGAAAACGGTCTACTATACGCAGATCGGAACGGGCAATTACAATGAAAAGACGGCCAGAATGTACACGGACCTGTGCATGATGACCGCAGACCAGGCAATTGGTGAGGAAGCAAATGAAATCTTCAATAAATTGTCCATGGGTGAAACGGTCCAGAGCTCCGAGAAACTGCTGATTGCACCGAATTGTCTCCAGAGCAGGCTGATTGACCTGATGGATAACGAGATCGCCCGTGCACAGGCCGGACTGGATGGCTATATCGGGTTTAAAGTGAATTCCCTGACCGATCGGACCCTTATCGAAAAAATGATTGAGGCAAGTCAGGCAGGCGTAAAAATCGATCTTGTGATTCGCGGAATCTGCTGTCTGGTTCCCGGGGTTCCCGGTTATACGGAAAACATCCGGGTCATCAGTATTGTGGGACGCTTTCTTGAGCATTCCAGAATCTATATTTTTGGAAAAGGGGAGCGGATGCAGCTGTACATTGCCTCTGCGGACCTGATGACCAGAAATACACTCAAGCGGGTTGAGGTTGGAACACCCATTGAGGATCCCGGACTGCGTGCCCGTCTCCATGAAATGTTTGAAACGATGCTTGCAGACAATGTTCAGGCAAGAGTCATGCAGCCGGACGGCACGTATCTGAGGCTGAGGCCCGGTGATCTGCCGGCGCTTTCCTCACAGGAACTGTTCTATCAGCAGGCATATGACCGCGCAGCGGAGCGGACAGTTCAGAGGATGCAGGCAGCGGCCGCGGATAAAACGGAGGAAGGCGAGACGGTGGGCTGAAAGCAGCCCGTGCTGATTCGCGGTGGATCATCAATCCTTTGCATCTGACAGAAAAAGGACAGAATGACAAAAACAATCCCTGACCAGAGCGGTGCTCTGTCAGGGATTGTTTTATGTGTTTCAAAGCGCAGAAGGAAAGTCAGGGTGTATTGTCATGTGCAGGTGAAAGAGGAGAACGGGAACCAAAACAGGAAAGAAGCAGGGAAGTGAGGGCGCATGAGAAAACTGCCATATTGCGCCAGGTCATCCACCAGTGAAGAGCGGTGTGCTGAAGGAAGACCGCATCCCAGGCAAATGGATACAGACAGATGACGGCGAGAGCTAACAGACGTTTTGGTGAGGTGAGATGCCGGCGTTTTAACAGAACAGAAAGGAGCAGAAGGACAATAAGGATAATAAACAGTACAGCGATCGGATTGCGGTCCAGGCATACAAGAACACGCCGGAAACCTTCGTACCGCTGATACGCGCCGCCGTGATTTCCGATACGAAGACGTGCGGCATCCTGTGCATCTGCCAGCACATTTTCACTGGTCAGAAGGTTTGCAAGTACCCATTTTCCGGACCACATTCCCGCGTAGCCGATTCCCCACCCTGCAGAGAGACCTAACACCTGAGTCAGCCCGGGGGTTCCTGACAGAAGAACCCAGAAAGCCAGAGGAACGCCAAGCGCGACGACAGGACTGGTCAGCAGATCAAAATAAGCCGTGCAAATGCCGATAATGAGGAAAAAAGTGTAGGCATTCGAAAAGCGGAGAAGGGAAGATTCAAAATGGAAAAGCAGAAAAACACTGATCAGGGTAATCAGATAAATACTGGAAAACTGAAAAGACAGAGCGGCGGTAACAGGAGGCATAAAGAGGATAAATGCAAACAGAATAAGGCAGTGCGCATATCCCAGTCGTTTGCTGATCTGACCGGAACAGAGAATGAGGAGGAGTGCCTGAATCAGCATGTTCAACACACGCATGCCCGCCACATCTGAGATCAGGAGCAGCGGCTTAATCAGGGTTAAATACCCATGCCAGTAGCGGCCATAATTTTCATCGACGGTTTGAATGCCCTCCTCAAAGCTGCCAAGTGCCCGTTCAATGCGTGATTTCCCGGCGTACTTTTCTGAATCCGCAGGAAAGGTCTCCGGATTCAGAAGGACACGGCGCAGAAGCGAGGTTCTGCTGTTGTCATAAATGGCATGATTCAGAATGATACAATCCGTAAATCCGTCACTCATCGTAACGGCGTGAGACCAGACGAGATAATTTCCTTCCCGTATCAGCATCTCTCCTGATTCCTGTACATGGGCAGCCATTTTTTCTGTTGGGAGAAGATAAACGGCACACAGCAGAATAAAGCCGATCAAAATGGACAGAAGAATAATCCCAATGGTTTTGAAAACGGGATGAAGGACATTGATATGTTTTTCCCCTCCGGGACTCAGATTTGCAGGCATTTGCCGTACCTCTTTCTTTCGGTAAAAATGAGAAGGGATAAATAGCCAAAAGAATCCGTACAGGGATGCATGGATTCTTTTGAACATATACAGATCAGCGCCTTAATTGGAGGCACGGACAATGTCGTAACGCAGGCGGTACAGCGTTGCGCCTCTCTTCTTATGGCAGATGGCGTCGACAAAGAAGTCGATTTCTTTCTCGGCATTAAACTGGACATAGCCATACCGTTCTCCATTAATGCTTTTTCCTGCCATATTGGAATCGGTCCAGTGAACCAGGTGAGTGGAGGGATCGTAATCGGAGATAAAGACAAGGCTGTGAGCCCCCTGTCCAAACTCATAATCGGCAGACATCTGGAAGAAGTCGCCTTTCTGCACATTGGTCATAAAGACAACGGCATTAAGGCGGTTCTGTTCCTCAGAGAGAGACTCATCATAGCGAAAACGTGCCGCCTCGAAAAAAGGATTTCCTTCCTTGGCGGATTTATCAGCCCACTCCAGTCCATATCTGTATGGAGCACAGTCTTCTTTGGCTTTGTTATTTGGAATCACC
Source organism: Christensenella sp. UBA4263 (assembly GCA_002395225.1). Classification (GTDB taxonomy): domain Bacteria; phylum Bacillota; class Clostridia; order Christensenellales; family Aristaeellaceae; genus Ventricola. The sequence continues at coordinate 46,633 of DGWH01000015.1, read as the reverse complement.
AGACGTGTCCCTGGATACTGTGCCATCCGATAGCGGCCAGCCGTATTTTTAAACAGATGGACAGTGAAGTTTTTGCAGACATAAATATCCGAGCTGTAGTGGGCACGCTGAAGCTTGCCGTTTGCTTTATCGTAAAGTTTTTCTGCCAGAGCGATTATGGAATCAATCCATTCCTCACGTACGGCGGGATCGACATCGTTGAGAGTATTAAGTCCCATTTTATCGGCGGTTTCCGGATCAGGCTCAACAGCAAGAGCAGAAACGCAGAAAATGAGGAGAAGGATGCAGAGGCATCCCAGAAAGAGACGTTTCAATGAAAGACCTCCTTTTTCAGGCTTCAATGGTAATCTTTTGCCGGAGCGGCTTGTCTG
>DGWH01000015.1:20318-46134 GCA_002395225.1 Christensenella sp. UBA4263 | reverse complement strand
TTTGCCGGAGCGGCTTGTCTGTGGCCTGAATTTGACAAACTGTCGCGGTGCGGCAGGGCCGCTCAAAGCCGGCAATCGTTTCTGAATCTGCTGTATTCTAGCACAGTTAAGTGTTGAAAGTAAACAATGATCCGTGACAGGCCATCCGATGTATTGACACTCAACAGAGTGATTTGCTATACTGCGGCTAATTCGCCGGAGCCAGGAAAACAGATGGCTGCCTGGCGGGAAAGGTGGAAATTTCGATGGGGTTTTCAAAGAATTTCCTGTGGGGAACCGCAACCTCGTCTTTCCAGATTGAAGGTGCATGGAACGAGGATGGCAAGGGTCCATCCATCTGGGATGACCTTACGCATGAACATCCCGGTTTTATTGAGGACGGCGGTACCGGTGATACCGCATGTGACCATTACCACCGTTTTCGTGAAGACGTCGCGCTGATGGCGAAAATGGGGATCAGGAATTACCGTTTTTCCATTTCCTGGCCGCGTGTCCTTCCCAATGGAACCGGCGAGGTAAATGAGGCGGGAATCCGGTTTTACAGTGAACTGGTGGACTGCCTTCTGGAACATGGAATCCGTCCGTTCTGCACGCTGTACCACTGGGATCTGCCCAGAGCGATTCACGAAAAAGGCGCCTGGCTGAATGAAAAGATGGTGGACTGGTTTGGCGAGTATACAGCGCTGATTGCGGATCGGCTGGGTGACCGGGTAAAGGATTACTTTACGATCAATGAACCGCAGTGCATTATCGGGCTGGGGTATCAGCGCCCGGAGCATGCACCGGCGACGCCGAGCTCGGTAAGAGACATTGTCCGGATGAGCCACATTCTGATGAAATGCCATGGACGTGCGGCGATGATTCTGAGGGAACGGGTTCCCGGTGTGCGTGTGGGCTATGCGCCCTGTGCGAATCCCATGATTCCGCTGACGGATTCAAAAGAGGATTTTGAGGCGGCACGGAAAGCCTATTTTACCGTGCGCCCGGATACCTTTATCTGGAATGCCGCCTGGTTCTCAGATCCAGTCGTGCTGGGGGAATATCAGGAAGACGGCCTGAAGGCACTGGGACACTTCCTGCCTGCCGGCTGGGAAAAGGATCTTGAGCTGATTCATCAGCCACTGGATTATTATGGGCAGAATATCTACACCTCCAACCTGGTCCGGGCAGCGGATAATCCGTGGGGATATGAGCAGGTGCCTTACCGGATTGGCATTGAGCGTACACTGATGGGCTGGGCTGTGGTTCCGGATTCCCTTTACTGGGGGACAAAATTCCTGTATGACCGGTATCGTCTGCCTGTTCTGATTACGGAAAACGGGATGAGCTGTCCGGATGTGGTAGTCAATGGAAAGGTTCATGATGAGGCCCGCATCTCCTATATGGATCAGTATATTCGCGGCCTGAAGCGGGCAGTGGATGAAGGCGTCGACGTGGCGGGCTACTTCTACTGGAGTTTCATGGACAATTTTGAATGGAAAAACGGCTATACCCAGCGCTTCGGCCTGGTTCATGTGAATTATGATACACAGGTGAGAACGGTAAAGGAAAGCGGCTTCCATTATAAAGAGATCATGGAAACAAACGGGGCCTGTCTCGATAAGGAATAGCGAACTCTAAACAGCTGCTGCCGGCAGCTGTTTTTTGGAATAAATGCACGAACAATAACACCATAGTCGGGCCTTTTCATGGATTCAATGGAAAGACATACGGTTCGGAGGAAGAAAGGGAATGAACGGTTTCGACGGAGTCCTGTTTGACATGGATGGAGTGATCTTTGATTCAGAAAGGGTCAGTGTCAGATGCTGGAACCAGGCCGCAGCGCAGCTTGGCATTTCAGAGGAACGCATGTGGCAGGTAAAGCTGCAGATTACGGGGACAACCGCGGCGAATTGCCGCCGGGTACTGAATGCGGAATTTGCAGATGTCCCTGGATTCGAATATGATTCATTTCGCGGGGAATATGAACGGCATTACAACGAGGTTCTGAATCAGGGCGGAATTCCGCTGAAGCCGGGGGCGCGGGAACTGCTGATCTGGCTGCGGGAACATGGGAAAAAGACGGGACTGGCATCCTCCACTTACACGGAGAAACTGATGCGGCAGATTGCCCCGTCCGGGATTGCCGTCTATTTTGATTCAATCATTGGAGGAGATCAGGTGACAAAGAGCAAGCCTGATCCCGAAATCTACCTGAAAAGTCTGAAACGGCTGGGCCTTGATCCGGAGAAAACCGTTGGAATTGAGGATTCGTATAACGGTGTACGCAGCCAGCGTGCGGCCGGACTGCATCCGATCATGGTCCCGGATATTCTGCCGGTGACAGAGGAAATGCGCGGCCTGGCAGAATGGATTCTGAATGATCTGCATGCAGTCAGGCAGCTGCTTTCCGAAATGGACAGCTGACAGAAGGCAGAATGAACGGTGCTGTCTGCATACAAGAGGCATGGGGAGAAAATGAAAAACGCATCAGGGAATGACCGCCGGAAGCAACGGAGGTCATTCCCTGATGTGTTTTCTGTGAGCGTTATTTCTGCCTGCATGATCGGATGGATCGTTTCTTCTTTGTGACTGAGTGGATCATTGCCGGCGAAAGCGCTGCAGCTGTGAGGCTGTATCTGTCCGGCTTCCCCGGAGGGTTCATGGGACCGGTGAGATGGTCAGCTGTGCTCAGCCCGGGGAGAGGACCGATGAAAAGTCTCCCGGAGCGCGCAGATTTTATCGGCTAGGCACACAATCACGGCTTCGCGCGTGCGGGGAAGTGCCCGAAGGGTGAACGGCCACATATGTGTGCGGATAATCCCGGCTTCAAGCGAATTGACATTGAAGTCACGGATGGCGTTGTGCATGGCGGTCTTTGGGTGCCGGAAGCCGTGCAGCTTATGCTGATGGTTATGCCAGTCATACAGGTAATAGTCATGCAGGAAAGCCCCACGGACAAGGGAGGGTTCATCCGTCCGGATATGCAGGAGACGGGCGAGCCGGAAACTCATGCGGGCCACGCCCATACAGTGGTCGTATGTAGAAATACGGCCGTGCTGCCGGTAGGTCTTCATAATCTGAACCCGCGGGTGATCGGCGGTGTCCCGGACAAGCTGGCGAAAACGAGAAAGTTCTTTCGTGTTCAATGTGTTTGCCTCAAAAAAGTGATAGGAATGGTCAGCAAGGCTCCGGCCGGCGGACTGGAAGCGATGCTTGGGGAATGCAGAACCGGATGAGATGACACCGGAGCTGGATTGAATACAGCCGGGATGTCCGCGGTGCGGATGAGAGAGGGCGGCAAAAAAACTGCCAGTGCACAAGCATTGGCAGAGAAGAGGTCAGATAAAGCGATGGTCGTAAACCAGCTCATCCAGGGTGCGCTTGGGGACGCAGTGGTTATCCATCTCATCCCGATAGTACCGGAGATCATTGCCTTTTCTTGCATCTACCAGACGAATGTTTTCCCCTTTTTTCCCGATTGCCAGAACCAGTTCAGGAATCAGTGTATCGGGCAGCTGCAGGCACTGAGTCAGGTCCTCTTTCTTGAACGCGCCGAGCATGCAGCAGCCAAGATCGATGCTGGCTGCGGTAAGGGCAATGGTCTGTGCGGCAATGCCCACATCCATGGCGACGCGCTGCTCGGGGACGATCTCCGTGTCTGCCAGAATGACAATATAGGCAGCGGGACGCTCGTTGGGTTCCGGGCCCTTCCATTCGGGCAGGGCCATGGCCCAGTGAAGCATCGGGAACAGCTTGTCGCAGGCGGCTTTCTCACTGACGGGGAGGAAGCGGAGGGGCTGTTTATTTGCACCGGTGGGCGCAAAGCGCGCTGCATCGATCAGTCCGATGAGGGTATCCCGTGTGACGGGGACGGATGCATCGAACCGCCGGACGGAACGGCTCTTTTTGATCAGCTCAATCATATTCATGGAAGTTACAAACCCGGAAATACCGGGGGATCTCCTTTTTTTAAATAATCATCAGCCTTGCGGAAAATGTATAAATGCACATTTTCCTATAGCTGCAGGCAAGTATAGCATAAACATGGATGTTGTGCAATTCATGAACAGAAAAAAGCGAAAATTCAGATTCAGCCGGAGAGGAAAAATCAGAGATAGGGAATCATGTCGCTGAGCCGGCCAAAGACCAGGTCGGGCTTGACGTCCGAGGTTTCAATATCCTCAAGCGTGGCTTCGCCGGAAAGAACCAGAATGCCGGTCATTCCGTGACGAACGCCGGTGGCCACATCGGTATACAGGCGGTCGCCGACCATGGCCATTTCGGGAAGGGTGAAACCGGTGCGAAGCAGAGCCTCGTCCACGATCCCGCGATAGGGTTTTCCCAGAATGACATCTGCCTTTCGCCCGGTGCTGGCCTCGATGAAGGCCATGATGGCGCCCATATCCGGAATGAAGCCGGTTTCAGTCGGGCAGTTGTAGTCCGGATGGGTGGCGATATACGGAAGGCCGTTTCGGATATAGTCGCAGACAATGCACATTTTCCGATAGTCAAGGGTGGTATCAAATCCGACCAGCACATAATCGGCACCAGTTTCGGACGATGTCAGGGTTAATCCCATGGCTTCCATTTCCGCACTCAGCATGGGATTCCCCAGCAGGTAGCAGGTTTTGCCGGGAAAATGGGAAAGACAGTAATGAGCGGCAGCGTGACCGGAGGAGATGACGTCGCAGTATTTCTGACTGACCCCCATCTTTTGCAGCTTCTGTGCATAGACGGAGGCGGATTTTGAGGAATTGTTGGTCAGGAAGCGGGCAGTACGTCCGGTTTTCTCCAGCGCATCAAGGAAATCGAGGGAGCCTTCAATCAGACGGTCTCCCAGATAGAAGGTGCCGTCCATATCCAGGAGAAAGCATTTTACGGGAGCGAGGCGGTCACGGATCTGTTGTTCGGTCATAAGCGTTCCTTTCTCAGAAACAGGCAGAGGAAAGTTCAGGGGGACGGGGCCAAAGACACAGCGTCGGCTGGCCAGACGGGAGCAGAGGCAAAGCGGCGGAGGAAAAATCCAAACGCGGCAGGCGAAAGGTGTCAGAACAGCGGAGCCAGAATGCGCAGAATGGTTTCCCAGATGCGGGCCGGAAGCGGAACATGGTGGGTATACAGCTCGGTCACTTCTTTGCACTGCGGCAGCAAATGGTCAAAATCGGCTTTGATGTCATGAACAGCCTGACAGCCGTACATCAGGACGCCGTCCTCAAAGTGATGGTAAAGACTGCGGTAATCCAGGTTGATGGTGCCGCAGACGGCCAGTTCATCGTCACAGACACATTGTTTGGCATGACAGAAACCGGGGGTGTATTCAAAGATCCGGATGCCGTGACGGACCAGAGTGCGATAGGAACTGCGGGTAACCTGATAAACCATTCGCTTATCGGGAATGCCGGGGGTGATGATGCGGATATCAACGCCGCGGCCGGCCGCCAGCAGAAAGGAGCGGACCATTTCATCGGTGATGATCAGATACGGTGTGGTAAACCAGCAGTACTTTTTGGCGCCGTTGAGAAGGTTCATATAGACGTTCTCGGCGACGTGCTCAAAGGTCAGGGGACTGTCGCCGTAGGGCTGAATATAGCCGCAGTCAGAAAAGACCGGCGGGAGCTCGGGAAAGAGCGGCGCAAAGTCCGGATCCTCCAGATTTTTTCCGCGGATGGCGTTCCAGGTTTCAAGGAACATATAGGTCATGGAGCGGGCGGCTTCCCCCTCCAGACGGACGCCGGTATCCTTCCAGTGGCCGTACGGACTGGTAATGTTAAAGTATTCATCGGCCATGTTGAAGCCGCCGGTATAGGCAATGATGCCGTCAATCACGGTGATCTTCCGGTGATCCCGGTTGTTCATGAAGACATTGGCCAGGGGGAGCATGGGGTTAAAAATCCGGCATTTGATGCCGTCCTGTTCCATTTTCCGGACGAAATCCTTGTCGATAAAGAAGACGGAACCGATATCATCGTAAAAAAGGCGGACATCAACACCGGCCTGAACCCGTTCACGGAGGATTTCGTGAATTTCCGAGAAAACGGTCCGGTCCTCAATGGCGTAGTATTCGAGAAAAATAAACTGTTTTGCCGCGCGAAGGTCGGTTTTCATCCGTTCGAGAATGTCAAGGGTATCGGGGAAAAACTCGATATGGCTGTTGTTGTAGACCGGAAACCCGGACATGTTCCGGACGTATCGAAACTGTCCGACGGGACTTTGTTCCGTGTTTTCAAGGGCTTGAAGAACCGGGGCATCGTCGGGGAGATAGGGCTGCAGGCGGTTGTCAACGGAAATGAAGCGTCTGCGCATGGCGTGGGTCGTTCCCGTGAGACCCGTAAGCAGATACATGAATGCACCGAAGGGCGGGACAGCGATGATGAGCAGCATCCAGACCATTTTCATGGCTGAATTTTCATGCCTTCCGTAAATAATCAGAGCAACGATGAAAGCCAGAATGGAGATTCCGGCGGAAACCCAGGGATGAATGGCACTGAACTCGCCCATGACGTACATCATGTAGGCAATTTCAGCGACGATGGCGGCACCGACAAAAAGCAGCCGGAGAGCGCCGTTTTTGACATATGCCTTGCTTTCAACGGTTTTGAACTTCGTTTGGATCATAAATACAGGCCTTCCTCGTATCAATCCTTTCATGCGTAGTGTATCACAAAAGCGAAACCCAAACAATAGACGAAATGAAGCGGGCCCGACGCGCGCGTCGACTAGTCAAATAGGAGCGCCGGAAACCAGCGGTCCAGGACCCGGTCACAAAATGATGCTCTTTAAAAAGAGGTTTTCTTTTGATATAATGCACATACCTTGAGATTTCCGGAAAGAGGGAGCTCAGGGAACGGAGGTGGCCTGCTGCTCTGGCAGCAGTTTGTTACAGGCAGGCGCGGACAAAGAGTCGAAAAACAGACATCGCCACGGCGCCTGAGACAAAAAAGGAGGAAACTGCATGAAGAACCGACTTTTTGCCTTTCTGATGGTCCTGGTCCTGATGATGAGTATTCTGCCCGCTGCACTGGCGGAGAATACGACGGCAGAGGGATCTGCAACGGTCCAGGGATACGGCGGTGAAATCGAGGTCAGCGTCAAGCTGGACGGGGACAAGATCGTCGATGTCGATATCAAGGGCGACGGCGAAACCGCCGGCATTGGCTCAAAGGTCGTTGAGGAGTGGCCGGAGGAGTTCGAGGAGAACAACGGCATTGTGGACACCTACTCCGGTGCGACCTTTGCAGGGGTTACCCGCGCAGCGGTGATTGAGGCAACCCGTCAGGCACTGACGGCGGCCGGCGTCAACCCGGATGATTATGTTCGGGAAGCGGGCGAGAAGAAAGAGGAAAATGTGACGCTGGAGGCGGACGTGGTGATCGTCGGCGCCGGCGGTGCCGGCATGGTGGCTGCTGTCACGGCAGCGGATGCCGGAAAGAAAGTGGTTATCCTGGAGAGCCAGCCGGCTGTCGGCGGCAACAGCGTCAAGGCAACCGGCGGCATGAACGCGGCCAAAACCGAGTTCCAGGATAAGAACACCTTTGATGAGGCTGCCGGTGTGGAAAAGACCCTGAAGGCGGCGGAAAATTATGCTGACAATGCCGCAATTGCGGCACTTGCGGCAAAGGTCAAGGAACAGTGGGATGCGTATCAGGCCAAGCCGGAAGGGTATTTTGACAGCGTCGAGCTGTTTGCGCTGGATACGATGATCGGCGGCAAGGGTCTCAACAATCCGGAGCTGGTCAATACCCTGGTGGGCAACAGCGAGGCAGCGATTGCCTGGCTTTCCACGATTGGAATTGATCTCAACAACGTGGCCGCTTTCGGCGGTGCTTCCGTCAAGCGTATTCATCGTCCGGTGAATGCCGAGGGCAAAGTGGTTTCTGTGGGTGCCTATACCGTTCCGCTTCTTGAGGAAGCGGTAAAGGCCCGCGAGAATATCACCCTGATGCTCAATACGACAGCCGTAAAGATTCTGAAAGATGAATCCGGAAAAGCCACCGGTGTCGTTGCTGCCGGCAAGAGCGGGAATGCGGTGGTCGTCAATGCGAAGGCCGTCGTGCTGACCACGGGCGGCTTTGGTGCCAATCTGGAAATGGTTGTGCAGTACAAGCCGGAACTGGCCGGTTTCATGACCACCAATGCGGCCGGCATTCAGGGACAGGGCATCCAGATGGCCTCTGAGCTGGGAGCGGCGACCGTGGACATGGACCAGATTCAGATCCATCCCACCGTTCAGGCGGACACGGCTTCCCTGATTACGGAAGGTCTGCGCGGCGACGGCGCCATCCTGGTCAATGCAGAAGGAAAGCGGTTTATTGACGAAGTCGGTACCCGTGATGTGGTTTCCGCAGCGGAAATTGCCCAGCCCGGTTCTTTCAGCTGGCTGATTGTCGACCAGAAGATGGTGGATGCCTCCTCGGTTATCCAGGGATACATCAACCGCGGCCTGATGCTCAGCGGCGAAACCTATGAGGATCTGGCAAAAGCGCTTGAGATCCCGGCAGAGGCATTTGCCGAGACGATGAAGACCTGGAACGGCTATGTGGCGGAGAAAAACGATCCGGAATTCGGACGTACCAGCTTCGCTTCTCCGCTGGAGACGGCGCCGTTCTATGCGGTCAAGGTGACGGCCGGCATCCATCATACGATGGGCGGTCTGTGCATTGATTCCAATACACAGGTCCTGAACGCCGAGGGTGCCGTGATTCCCGGCCTCTTTGCGGCAGGCGAGGTAACTGGCGGCGTTCATGGCGCCAACCGTCTTGGCGGAAATGCCGTTGCTGACTTTGTGGTCTTTGGCCGCATTGCCGGCGAACAGGCAGCTGCCTACTGCGACAAATAATCATCCGTTCCATGCCAAAGGCCGGTCCTGTGCACAGGACCGGCCTTTCGGATATCAGGAGGAAACCGTGGAAAAGAAGGCATTCATTACAGGGGCGAGTTCGGGAATCGGGGCTGCGCTGGCAGAGGAACTGGCGGCACGCGGCTATACCCTGTTTCTGACAGGGCGAAATGAGACAAGACTGGCCGCGCTGGCAGGGAAGCTGTCCTGCCGGTGGCGGGCGCTGGACCTGAACCGTGAGGCGGATGTGTACTGCCTTGAGGAGGAACTGCGGGCTTTTCAGCCGGATCTTTTGATCAACAATGCGGGGCTTGGCTCCCTGGGGGACCTGGACCGGATGGATCCGGGGAAAATGGATGAGATTGTCCGGGTCAACTGCATGGCACTGACTCACCTGCTCCGGACGGGACTGCAGGTGATGCAGGGACGGAGGGCCTATATCCTGAATGTGGCCTCCGTGGCAGGACTGCTGCCGGCAGGGCCGCACATGGCCGTGTATTATGCCAGCAAATCCTATGTGACCAGTCTTACACTGGCTGTCAGGCAGGAAATGCGCGAACGCGGCTCCGGGATTTCCATCAGTGCCCTGTGTCCGGGCCCGGTCAGAACACGTTTTGATGAACGGTCAGGGGTGCGGAACGCACTGCGGGGAATGGACGCGGCGGCAGTGGCCCGGGCAGCGGTCCGGGGCCTTTTCCGGGGAAAGCCCCTGATCATTCCGGGCCTGGCGGTCCGTGCCAGCGTCTTTCTGGGGCGGCTGCTCCCCAGGGGAATCTACGCCGCACTGATTTCCCGTCAGCAGCAGAAAAAGGGATAAAGGAAGGAGACGGCTGAGGAGGCAGTCTCTTTTCTTTATCCCTTTTCATGCGGTGATATGCGATACGGTCTGCTGTTCAATCACAGATCATCCTCGGTCTGAATGACTTTCACATTGCTGGAACCGTAATGGGCAACGGCCTTGCGGATGCAGGCCTGATGATCCCCGTCGACCACGTTGCTGCCATGTGTCTTTGAATGCAGAAAATGAATGCAGAACTGGCCGTTGTAGTTGTTGGTATGAATCAGCTGCGAGCCGTGAGGCTGCCCGTAGTACGAACAGACAATGCGGTATCCGTATTCGGTGGTGACCAGGCCTGAGCGGCGGATGAACGTGATTTTGGAGGCAGAGGAGACGTGATAGATGCTGAGAAAGGTTTCGGTGTCCTCCTTGGTCAGCGGCTCCACGTCCAGATGATTTCCGGCGGACTGGATGGCGACGTTCAGGGATTTGCCGCTGTTCAGGTCTGTGAGACGGACGGTATGTCCCTTGGTGAGGCCGAGGTGTCCCAGCAGTTTGTTGTTCTTGGCTTTAAACCAGTCCAGGTTGTAAATCTGCCGGTGTGCGGAAGAGGAGGAACTGCCGGAAGAGGTCTTGGAGGCGCTGGAGGCTTTATAGACGGAGTTGATCTTGGCAATGGTGACACTGCCAAGAACTCCGTCGGCCGTGAGGCCGTATTTTTTCTGGAAAGCTCGGATGGCTGCGGTGGTCTTGTCACCGATGGAGCCGGTGACCTCGCCGGAGTAAAACCCGAGCTCTTTCAGCTTTGTCTGGGCGTTTTTGATGGCCGAGGCGGAAGCGGAGGTGCTGCCGGAGGAAGAGAATGAGCGGTTTTTATACACCTCATCCAGCTTCTTCAGGGTAGCACTGCCGGGGATGCCGTCGGCCGTGAGGCCGTATTTCTGCTGAAAGGCTTTGATGGCAGCTGTGGTTTTGCTGCCGATCTTTCCGGTGATCTCACCGGAGTAAAAGCCGAGGGCCTTGAGTTTCTCCTGGAGCTGACGGATGGTATCCGAGGGAAGGGAAGCGGACTTGTCCGGGTCATCCGCTTCCTTTTCTTTGGATCCCTGTGAGGAATAGACCTCATCCAGCTTCTTCAGGGTGGCGCTGCCGGGGATGCCGTCGGCCGTCAGACCGTATTTCTCCTGGAATGCCTTGATGGCGGCCGTGGTCTTGCTGCCGGCGTTGCCGGTCACCTCGCCTGAGTACAGTCCCAGGGCCTTCAGCTTTTCCTGAACCTGGCGGATGGTGCCGGAGGAGGCGGAGGAAGCCGGGGCAGATTCCGTGGATTCGGTAGAGGAATTGCCAGAGGCACCGGCGAGAACCTCGTCAAGCTTTTTCAGGGTGGTGCTGCCGGGGATGCCGTCAGCCGTGAGGCCATATTTCTGCTGGAACGCCTTGATGGCAGCGGTGGTTTTGCTGCCGGCATTGCCGGTCACCTCACCGGAATAAAAGCCGAGCGTCTTCAGTTTCTCCTGGACCTGGCGAATGGTGCCTGAATCAGCGGAGGGAGCTGAGGCGGATTCTGCCGGTTTGGCAGAGGCATCGGCGAGAACCTCGTCAAGCTTCTTCAGCGTAGCACTGCCGGGGATGCCGTCAGCCGTGAGACCGTATTTCTGCTGGAATGCTGTGATGGCAGCGGTGGTTTTGCTGCCGGCATTGCCGGTCACCTCGCCCGAATAAAAGCCGAGCGTCTTCAGCTTCTCCTGGACCTGGCGAATGGTGCCTGAATCGGCGGAGGGAGCAGAGGCTGCCGCAGTGGTTGTTTCGGGCGGCGTGAGGGAATCCGAGGACTGATAGGCGTTATAGACCTCATCCAGCTTGGTCAGCGTGGCCTTGCCGATGATGCCGTCCGGGCTGAGTCCATAGCGCGTCTGGAAGGCGATAATGGCACCCGTGGTTTTTTCGCCCACTTTTCCGGTAATATCGCCCGAGTAGAAATCAAGCGTTTTCAGTTTGGTCTGAACCTGTTCAATGGTACGGGCGGAAACGCCGGAGTTGGCGTTTTCGGTTTCCTCTGAATCGGTCTTTTCTGTCTGGTTCTGCCGGAGCGCGGCATAGCGCTCATCCAGCCGTGCCAGAGTGGTTTTGGTCAGTTCGCCGGTTTCATCCAGACCGATTTTCTTCTGAAACGCCTTAATGGCCTGAAGGGTTTTCTCACCGGCCCGGCCGGTGATATCGCCGGCATAGAAGCCGATGGCTTTCAGTTTTTCCTGGACATCCCGGATAACGGCATCTGAAGCGCCGGAAAGCGGAGAGGAGGCCGCGGGTGCGGCGGGTGCCTCGGTGGACTGAGCGGAGGTTTTGCTGCGGAGGGCTTCCCGCTCTGAGGCAGATTTGGTCCCCGCTGCGGCTGAGGGCAGGTTTCCGCCGCTGACACTGTATTCATTTTGTGCGCGTTCATCTGACAGGATTTCCACGTAGGTGGATCCGCCGCTTCCCAGCGCGATCCAGCCGTTTCCGTTTTTTCCCTCAAGTGTCCGGTACTTGACATGAAGGAAGGTCGTCCCGCCGCTGTCTTTGCTTTCGTTGACATAGACAAGCCTATTCTGCTCAATGTTGTCAAAAACAGCACTGGAGGTCGAGGCGGAATCACGTACACGGATCCGCGTGGTGGTAAGTCCGTACACATTGCTGTACGCAGCCAGTGCTGAAACAGAGAAAATCAGCATCAGGCACAGAACGACCACGAATGGAAGGAAGTGCTTTTTCATAGTGTTAGGCACGATTTTCACACCTTTCAATCATTAATCCATTGAGTATTTTAACCAAAAGCCGGCGAATTCGCAAGGGAGGAAAAGCAGGACAAAGGCTTCCTGAACGCTGAAAACAGGCCGTTTCCGGTTCTTTTCCACTGCATGTGGTGGAGTGAAAACCCTCTGGGCGCAAAATACGGAATCGAACTCCGGCGAAAAAAGTTTTGGAAAGATCCGGATAAACGGAAGACGTTTTGCCCGGGGGACAGAAAAACTCCTTTCCCGAAAAGGGAAAGGAGCGGGTCGACGCGCCGCGCTGCTGTGCTGAATGGGAGCACCCCAAAAGATGCGGCGCCGAAAGCCGGTGTTATGGGCAGGCTCTGCGGCGGGCCGGTATTCAGCCGAGATGATGCAGCCGGGCGGTCAGATGGACCGGCTGATCGGCAAAGAAGGAAATGCCCTCGGCCTCCGGAGAGGAGGGGATGACGGCGGTAAAGGCGATTTCACCATCTCCCACGAACAGCTCAATGCTCTCCCTGTCCATGACCAGGCGCAGGGTGAGACGGTTGTCCCGCAGAGAAACCGGAATGCGGCGGATATGAACGATATCCCGGACAGTGCCGCAGTGACTGCGGTCAAAGACGAGTTCGCCCCGGTCAGCCTCATAGGAGATGCGAACATAGCGGGCGGAATCCTTGGCCACATCCATGGAAAAGAGCTGACAGTCGGAGGAATGAAAGTCGACGTCAACGGTCATGTCAATGATCCGTCCGTGAATCTCCGGGAGGGTAATGTCCCCCTGCAGGCGAATTTCGCCTCTGCAGTCATCCTGCCAGAGCGTCTCGATTTCCCGTACGGGACGCTGCAGAAGCCGGTCGTTTTCAATGGACAGTTCCCTGGGCAGGGTCATCTGAGAGAACCAGGGATGCGGACGGGGCGCCAGCCGGCAGGTTTCCCAGTTCTCCATCCAGGCGACCATGATCCGCCGGCCATCCGGCGCAAGTGTCGTCTGAGAGGCATAGAAGGAAAAGCCGAAATCGATGGGATGGATGCTTTCGCGGGTAAACCGGCAGGCAGCCTCATCAAAGGAGCCCGTAACCACGACGGTGCCGTATCCCGGGTGAAAGTCATCCCTGGCGGTCATTTCCTGCGGGCTGACCAGCAGCACTTGCCTGCCGTTCAGGGTAAAGAAGTCCGGGCACTCCCACATCTGGCCATATTCGCCCAGGCTTGAATCGATTTCGCCGACGTACTGCCAGTCAACGGCATTGTCGCTTCTGAACAGGACGATGGTTCCGCATTGGGTCTGATGGCGGTTTCCGGCAACCACGCGATAGGTGCCATCCGGTTCACGCCAGATTTTGGGATCACGGAAGTCATGACGGCTGAAGGCATCCGGAAGCAGACTGGCCTTGATGACCGGATTTCCGGAAAACTTTTCAAAGTTGATTCCATCGCCAATGGCAATGCACTGATCCTGATGGTAATCCACCGGATTCTGCATATCCGTTACGCCGGTATAGATGAGCAGAAGACGACCGTCCGACATTTGTACGGCGCTTCCGGAAAAGCATCCGTCCGCATCCGCAGGGGTATCCGGTGCCAGGGCACAGGGGCAGGGCTGCCAGTGAACCAGGTCATCGCTGACGGCGTGTCCCCAGTGCATGGGGCCCCACTGGGTGCTGTACGGATGATACTGAAAAAACAGATGGTACTGTCCCTGATAGAAACAGAAACCGTTCGGATCATTCATCCATCCGACCTGAGGAGTCAGATGAAACAGGGGACGGGAGGCGGGGGAAATCTGCGCGGATTGTTCCTGCTCGTAATCCCGTGCTTTTTGCAGGAGAAGGGAAGGGTTCATACGGTTCCTCCTTTGCAGGCCTCAATGTTGGTCGTTTGCCGGAGCTGCTTTTGTCTGAGGCCTGGATTTGACAAACTGTCGCTGCGCGACAGGGCCGCTCCTTTAAGAGAGCCGCAGCTTGGGCTTTCGGCGCCGCGGCTTTTCTGATGTTCATACTTGACAAATCGACGCTGCGCGACAGGACAACTTCTTTAGAGAGTGTCAGCGTTGGTGTTATGCCGGAGCAGCCTGGTTCTGGTCCGGAGTACCAGATGTTTATTCGTGGTAGATACGACTAACTTTGCCTATTCTACCAAAAACATGACGGAATGTACATGGAAATTTGAAGGATTCCCCGCTGGAAGTGTTTCATGCTGTTTCAGAAAGAAGGTGCACCGCCATGACGTCCGGGGGAATGCAAAAAAGGTACACAGATGGAATCTGTGTACCTCGGTTTTATTTCTCCGGGTGTCCGATCCACATCGTTCCGTTGCCGGTCAGCGTTGCGGTCTGATACGGTTTTTTCGGGAAAACCATGGAGGAATTGAGGACGGTTCCATTATCGGTAAAGACTTCGACAAACATCCGGTCAAAATACAGGTCCAGACTGATTTTTCCAAAATTGTTCCGGGGAGCGGAGGTGACAGAGCAGACACCGGATTCAAAGACCGGATCGAAACTGCGCAGCCCCGCCCGGGTCCGGTCGACAACCAGCTTCTGCTCATTGTTGATGAGGATATGCAGTTCCTCTCCTTCGTCATTGGAGAGCATGAGATCAAAGGCCTCATCTGCCTCCACGTGGATGTGGAACAGCTCGCCCGGAAGGGCACCGGCTGCTTTGGGAATATACCGCTGGGGGAAACGGAGGTTGGCTGGCATCGGTTCCCGCGATATTTCCGTCAGTGCAAAGGACGGTGTAATGGGTTTTGAGGAAAGACGGAGGCCGCTGTCGGTTTCAACCAGGGAAAGTTCCCGTGCATAGGTCATGAGGCAGCAGAAATCACCGGTCGGTGCAAAGGGCGCATAGCTCGGGGAGGAACCCCAGCCGATCATGATCCGCTTTTCTGTGCCGAAAAAGGTGACGGCGGCATAGTTGTCGTATCCGGAATCGAGAATGTACGGGCTGTGCGGGGCGTCCTCGGTAAAGGTATCCCCGTCAAAATGCCCGAGGAAATACTGCATCCGGCCGCCGCCGAATTCGGAGTGCAGGGCCATGGAAACCACTAGAACCCACACTTCACTGCCATCCGGTGCCTGAAGCGGGAACAGATCCGTGCATTCAAATACCCCGTTCAGATGATTTTCCCGGGAACCGAAATCACCGGTCTTTGTCCAGTGAATCAGGTCCGAAGAGGCGTAGAATTCAGCGCGGTCACCGGCGGCCAGAACCATGGTCCAGCAGTTCCGGATGGGATTGCGGAAGACCTTGGGGTCGCGGAAGTTGCGCTTTTCGGTATTGGGGATGACCGGATTGCCGGCATAGGGGGTAAAGTGGAAGCGGTCATCGGACACGGCGATGCTCTGCTGCTCGTGTTCCCCGTGACTGGTATAGATCACGACCATGGGATTGTCACTCTGGCCGAGGCCGGAGGTGTTCCCCTGATCAATGACGGCGCTTCCGGAGAAAATCATGCCCAGCTCATCCGGCGCCAGTGCGACGCCGTGCTCCGTCCAGTGCAGGAGATCCGTACTGGTGGCGTGGAGCCAGTGCATGGGGCCCCAGATGGGTTCATCCGGGTTATGCTGGGCAAAAAGATGCCAGGTTCCGTTTTCATAAGTCAGTCCGTTCGGATCATTGATCCAGCCGTATTTGGGCGTAAAATGCACGAACGGGCGAAAATCGCGGTACGCTTTTGTACTCATACGGAAACTCCTTTTTATGCGCTGTCTATCCGGGTGGGGCCTCTGTGAGAGGCTTTTGCCGGACATGGACGAACTGCGTCAGCCTGTTTTCTGATAAAAGTGAAAAGGGGAAGAAGGCGAACCTCCTTCCCCGTCAATGCGGATTGAATTATTTGCCGTTGATGCGGTCCAGAGCGGTCTGGTAGATCTCAACGATGCGGTCAATGCCGGCACCCTTCAGTTCGGATACATAAGCATCCCAGGTGCTGTCCACGTTGCCGTTGATAACCCACTGCTGGATGTATTTCTTGACGATGGGGTTGGTGACCTCCACCAGACGGGAAATCTCCTGCTGCTCTTCGTTGAGGAGCATGATCTTCGGGATGGTGTCATACTGCTCGAGATCTTTTTCCTTGCCGTTGACACGCTGGAAGGCGAGGAGGTTGGCAGCGTCATAGGTGTACTCAACGATGCCGTTGGGCTGCTCGGGGGTATTGTAGTACTCGTTGAGGACGATCATGGAACCGCGGCAGGTGGTGGTGTTCTCACGGGCCTGGCCGAAGTTGTTCTGGAAGTCGCCCCACTCGGTGCCGGTGATGATGTCGCCGTTCTCGTCGAGGTGGAAACGCATGACACCGTCGTCAGCCAGGTAGTAGTTGCCGCCGATGGCGCCCCAGTTGGACTGGACGGAGAGCTGCGGATCAGAGATCATGTACTCGGTGAAAGCAGCGATGATTTCCGGGAATTCGCAGTCAACGGTGATGGCGGTGTCGCAGGCATCCTGCAGCTCGGAGTAGTTGAGTGCATTGCCCGTGGTGCCGGCTTCGCCCTGGAGCTGCGGGATCGGGACATACTCATGACGGACGGAGTTGTTGATGATGGACATGTCGCTCCATACGCCCATAACGCCGATCTTGGCGATGTCCTGAGCGATTTCGTTGTTGGTGTAGTTGGTGGAAGAACCGGTCATGGGCTCGAAGCAGTCCACGTTGAGCAGGCCTTCCTCATACAGCTGATGGAAGTACATGGCAGTCTTGCCGAAAGCGGGATCGATAGCGGTGTAGGTCACCTTGCCGTCGATCTGGCGCAGGTGGTTGGCATTCTCATAGCCGCCGCAGACCGTGTCCTCGCAGCCGAAAGCGCCGGTGAAACGATAGAACATGTCATAGGAACCGAAGGTGTCGCTGGTGCCGGCACCGAAGATGGTGGCCATGGGGATTTCATCCGCTTCGCCGTTTCCGTTCAGGTCGCCGGCGGCCTTGAAGGCGCGGAGAACTTCGGTCAGCTCATCGACGGTGGTGGGCATCTTCATGCCGACCTTGTCAAGCCATACCTGGTTGATGAGCAGCGGACCAGGGGTCAGAACGAGACCGAACATCTGCTCGATGTAGGGGAAGCCGTAGGTGTGGCCGTCAGGAGCGGTCACTTCCTGCATGTAGTTGGGGTTGTCCTGGAGAACCTTGGTCAGCGTGGGCATGTACTCCTTGATGAGGTCTTCGGTCGGAAGGAAAACGTCCTGTCCGAGAGCGTTGACCACGATCGTGGTGGACTTGCCGTCGCCAAAGTTGAAGAAGGCATCGGGCAGCTTCTCGCCGCTGGTGAGCATCAGGTTGATCTTTTCCTGAGCGCCGTCGGCCGGGATCTTCTGCCAGTCAAAGCGAACGCCGGTATCCTTTTCCCAGCGCTTGACCATGGCCAGTTCCTCAACCGGAACCTTGCGGCTGGCGGAGTTGACGAACAGCATGCTGAGCTTGCCATACTTGGCTTCGAAGGCATCGGGATCAGGGATAATGGTTGTGCCCTGGCTGCCGTCGAGAACGACGAGGCCGGCTTCAACCGCTTCCTTGGTCTTGGGGCTCAGGTCAGCGAGTGCGGCGACGCAGGAAAGAACGAGCATCGCAGCGATGAGCAAAGAAACGACTTTCTTCATCACGGGATTCCTCCTTAATGAATCAATATGTGATCTCACGAAACGCGTGAGTGCGTTGCAAAGAAATGAATCAGCCCTTTACGGCACCGAGCATAACGCCGGAGGCGAAATACTTCTGAACGAACGGATAGACGATCATCAGCGGAACGGCAGAAACGGTGATGATAACGTATTTGAGCTGGTCAACCAGTTTCTGCTTTTCAGCGGCCTCGGCGCCGGATGCACTGGCACTCAGCTGATTGGAGAGAACCAGGTTGCGCAGGACAACCTGCAGGGGCATGCGGTCATCGTCCTGCAGGAACATGAGGGCGTTGAAGAAGGTGTTCCACATGGCCGTGGCATAATAAAGCAACATAACGGCGATGATGGTCTTGGAAAGCGGAATGGCAAACTGGAAGAAGAAGCGGAAGTCGGTGCATCCGTCGATCTGTGCAGCTTCCAGCAGGTCCTGAGGCAGGGAGCTCTCAAAGAAGGACCGGCAGACGATCAGGTTGTATACGCTGACGGCTGCGGGGAGAACCAGTGCCCAGGGGGTGTTGTAGATGCCGAGGCTCTTAATGGTCAGGAACATCGGGATGATGCCGCCGTTAAAGAACATGGTGAACGTGAACAGGAACATGATCGGCCGGCGTCCCGGAAGATCGCGGCGGGAGAGGGCGTAAGCACCGGGGATGGTGCAGGCCAGTGCCACGATGGCGTTGAGGAACGTATACCAGATCGTATTCTTGTATCCGGAAATCAGCTGCGGATAGGTCAGTGCTTCCTGATAACCCTTGAAGTAGGGAGCCTCAGGCCAGAAGAGCATCTTTCCGGTATTGACCACCCTCGGATCGGTAATCGAAGCGAGAACAACGTAATACAGCGGATAGACAATGATGATGCAAAGCAGGACCATGATAATGATGTTGATGACATCGAATACCTTGTCCCCTTTGGTCGGGGTTACATTCAGAATCGCAGCAGGCGTCTTGTTCGTTTTCTCTTTTGCCATGGATGATCCCCCCTTCTCAGAAGATGCTGATGTCAGCTGTCTTCTTGGCAATCAGGTTGGCGATTACCAGGATGATGAAGTTGACAACGGAGTTGAACAGGCCGACAGCAGTTGCGAAGGAGTACTGGGCAGACTGGAGACCGGTCTTGTACACGTACGTGGAGATGATCTCAGACACGCTGGTGTTGCCGCCTGCCTGCATCAGCCAGGCCTTTTCATAACCGATGGTCATGATGTTGCCGACCGCGAGGATGAACATCAGGATAACGGTGGGCATGATCAGCGGCAGGTCAATGTACCAGACACGCTGGAACTTGTTGGCGCCGTCGATCAGGGCCGCCTCGTACAGCTCCGGGGAAATGCTGCTCAGGGCAGCGATGTAGATGATGGCGTTGAAGCCCATGGACTGCCAGATGGAGGAGCCGATGTACAGAGGCCGGAAGTACTGTGCCTCACTGGTGAAGTTCTGGATCTTCATTCCCATGGAGGCGAGAATGGAGTTGACGACACCGGTGGAGGAGAACAGAACGGAGATGATGCAGACCAGAACCACGTTGGAAAGGAAGTAAGGGGCATAGGAAATGGTCTGAATCGCCTTGCGGGCGCCGTTGGAGCGGATCTGATTGAGAAGAAGCGCAAAGACAACGGGAACCCAGAAAGAGAACAGCAGCTGATAAACGCTCAGCAGGATGGTGTTGATAATGGTTGTCGATGCGATGCTGGTGGAGAAGAAGTTGGTAAAGTGCTTGAACAGCGGGTCTGCCCACGGACTTGCCAGGATGCCGGCACGGATTTTGAAATCCTTGAAGGCAATGATAAGTCCATACATGGGATAGTAGGCAAACAGAATCAGCCAGACCAGCGCAGGCACCAGCAGGACGTATAGCTGCCAGCTGCGCAGGATTCGCTGAATCAATGACCGGTCATTCGCATTTGGATCGGCCGATGCTTTGGCATTTTTTGCCATGGGGACACACTCCTTTTCTTTTCTTTATGTAGAATCCGGCGGTTCTCAGTCGGATTTACAAACCAGGGAGAAATGGTTTAATCCGTCCGGCAGGGGAAACGGGCTGTGTCATAGGCGGGCCGCAAAGCGCCGTCTGTCCTGTACAGGGGGAAAAGCGGCTTTTGATCAGGAACGCCGCGTGTAATCGGTAAAATCATGAAACGTTTCATACCAAACATGAAAAGAAAATGGAGAACAAAGAAAAGAAGAAATGGAGATAAACGTCCCGCTCTGGTAGAAACCGAAAGATGAAACGTTTCATGAATCTTGCGCAGAGAATAACACATATTTTATAAACTTGTCAACTGTAAAAAGTGAAAAATCCAAAATTAATTTTGTGAATTCTTACAATGTGCAGACAGAATGTGTTGCCGGAAGGGCAGAAAGTTGTGGTTCTTCTCATGTGATTTCACCTTGGATTCCATGAAGAAGGGAGGCGGGATAAAACTGAAAACGGATCCGACGGGAACAAAAATCTTTTTTTATCGGATGGGACTAATATGTCTTGACCGGAAATGGTGAAAATGATAGTATTGTTTCATGAAATTAAGCTGAACAGCTCTGCTGAGTTTCATCTTTTTGGGCAGGACCGGGCGGCTCCGGGCAGTGACCAACGATGAAAACGGCAAAAGAGCGGCCCTGTCGCGCAGCGACAGTCTGGTCAATTTGGGCCGGAACAAAGCGGCTCCGGCTAAAGACCGGCATTGAGATTTGAAAAGGAGGAGGATGGCATGCCTAAAGAACGCGGCGGGCCGACGATGGCGGACGTGGCGAAAGAAGCAGGAGTTGCGCTGGGAACGGTTTCCCGTGTGGTCAATGGTGAGCCGGTCGGTGAACCGTTCAAGGAAAAGGTTCTTGCGGCCATTGCCAGACTCGGGTATAGGTACAACAGCAGCGGCCGTGTGCTTCGGACGGATGAGACCAATACCGTTGCGGTTATTATGCCGAATACGGAAAATCCTTTTTTTGGTGAGCTGGTTCATCATATTTGTATGGCGCTTGGAAAACGGAACCGCCGGATGCTTCTCTGTCTTACCGAGAATGACCGGGAACGGGAGACGGAAATGATTCAGATGGTCCAGGAGAACGGGGTAGACGGGATCATTTCGCTGACCTATAATCCGGATCTGGCTGTGCCTGAGAATATTCCGCTGGTGACCATTGACCGTTTCTTTTCGGTGTCCGTTCCCTGTATCGCGGCGGATAATTTCGGGGGAGGTGTGCTGGCGGCGCAGAAACTCCGGGAACTGGGATGCACCCGGGTGGCGTTTCTCCGGGCGGCCTCGGAACTGCCCACTGAACCCAAGAAGCGCAAGGATGGATTTGTCTCAGCCTGTGTGGAAATGGGGCTGCCTTTTGAGGTAAAGGCCATTGTGGAGGAAAAGGATTCCTTTGATGAGTTTGATCAGTTTCTGCAGGAGCATATGGAGGGCGGGCGCCTGACGTTTGACGGATTATTTATCGGAACGGATTCCCTCGCCTGGCTCATTATCAAGAAACTGCGCAGCATGGGCGTGCGGATTCCGGAGGAGGTGCAGGTGATCGGGTTTGACGGAATCCGGATGTTCGGCAATCAGGAATATGCGGTGTCCACCATCGTTCAGCCGGTGGCGGAAATTGCGGAGGCCAGTGTGAACACGGTTCTGTCCCGTCATTTTTCCACTGTCCCGTCGCTGATTACCCTGCCGGTCCATTATGCCAAAGGCGGGACTACCCGCGATTAAAATAGGAAAAAACCGGCCGCAGGGCGGACCGGAAAACAGGCTGCCTCTGGCAGCGAAGCATAAGAATTTCAGGGAGGATAGGATCATGGTTGATGTCGTCGCTTTGGGTGAAATGCTGATTGACTTTGCACCAAAGTCAGTCAATGAGGAAGGTTATCCGACACTGGCAGCCAATCCGGGAGGAGCGCCGGCCAATTTCCTGGCCGCACTGAACCGTTACGGCTGCCGGACGGCAATGATCGGAAAAGTCGGTGAGGACATGTTCGGACACCTTCTGATTGAAACGCTCCGAAAGGCCGGGATTGACAGCAGCGCTGTGGTTGTGGATCCGGCTGTCTTTACGACGCTGGCGTTTGTCTCGCTGGATGCCAGCGGGAACCGGGATTTCAGCTTTGCGCGCAAGCCCGGGGCAGATACCTGTCTGCGGCCGGAAGAGGTTCCGGAGGAGATGATCCGCGGGTCAAGGGTATTCCATTTTGGCACGCTGTCCCTGACAAATGAACCGGCGGCATCGGCCACCAGACAGGCCGTCGCCTGCGCTAAACAGAACGGAGTGCTGGTCAGCTTGGATCCGAATCTGAGAAAGCCCCTCTGGCCGAATGAGGAAAAGGCCAAAGAAGCGATTCTGTGGAGCCTCGCTCAGGCGGATATTGTGAAGATCAGCGATGAGGAAATCGAGTTTCTCTGGGGAATCACACCGGAGGAAGGTGCCGAAAAACTGCTTGCGGAATTTGGCGTATCCCTGGTCTATGTGACGCTGGGGCCCAAAGGCTGCTATGCGGCTGCCGGCAAAAACCGGGTCACGGTAAACAGTCCTGCCGGCATTCACGTGGTGGATACCACCGGTGCGGGGGATATTTTCGGCGGCTCTGCCATGAGCCAGTTCCTGGCGCTGGGAAAAACGCCGGGTGAGGTGACCGAGGCGGAACTGACCCATATTGTCCGCTTTGCCTGCACGGCTGCCAGCCTTTCCACCCAGAAGCACGGCGGAATTTCCAGTGTGCCGGCTAAAGAAGAAGTACTTGCAAAGCTCGGATAAAACGGTATACTTATGGTCATGCGGCCATGGGTGAATCAGAGAAATACCCTCTGAGGATGTTCGATGAACCACCGCGTTTGGCGGTGGTTTTTTATTGAAGGACTGCGGGCGTGGGAGGATGGCTATGGAAAAGAAAAAAAGCGGGAACAAGTTCAGAATTACGACGTTTCAGATCATTGTGACAGGCTTTGCGGGCCTGATCGTGATCGGGGCGCTTCTTCTGATGCTTCCCTTTTCAAGCAGCGAACCGGGGTGTGCGCCGTTTTCGGACTGTCTGTTCACGGCGACCTCAGCGGTCTGTGTCACGGGCCTGGTGGTCCGGGATACAGCCACGGGCTGGACGCCTTTTGGCCAGGCGGTGATTCTGGCCCTGATTCAGACGGGCGGAATGGGCGTTGTGACCATGGCCGTCGTTTTATCCTTCCTGTCCGGAAAGAAAATCGGGCTGAAGGAGCGCAGCGTCATGCAGGAATCCATTTCCGCCCCGCAGGTGGGCGGCATCGTCCGTCTGACCCGGTTTATCGTGGGGACCTCCCTGTGCATTGAGGGAATTGGAATGGCGGCCCTTTTGCCGGTCATGATTCCCCGGTTTGGGCTGGGACGGGGCATCTGGTACGCCCTGTTTCATTCCGTTTCGGCCTTCTGCAATGCCGGATTTGACCTGATGGGCAGTTCCCTGACCGATTTTTCCCAGAATATCCTGGTGAATGTGGTGATCATGGTGCTCATCACGGTCGGCGGAATCGGATTTCTGGTATGGAATGATATTCGCGAACAGAAATTCAGTTTCAGGCATTACCGGCTGCAGACCAAGATCGTGCTGGTGACCTCTGTCGTTCTTGTGCTGCTTCCGGCGCTGTGGATTCAGCTGTTTGAACTGCCGGAACTGTCCGCCGGCCGGCGGCTTCTCCCGGCGCTGTTTCAGTCCGTTACCCTTCGGACTGCCGGTTTTAATACGGTGGATCTGAATCTGTTCAGTGACAGCGGCCAGGCCATGATGATCATCTGGATGCTGATCGGCGGCTCACCGGGATCGACGGCAGGCGGCATGAAAACGACGACACTGGCCGTACTGCTGCTGACGGCGTGGTCCGTGTTCCGGCGAAAGGGACAGATTGCCTGCTTTGGCCGGCGCATCGCGGATGAGGCAGTGCACAATACTCTAGCGATACTGGTGATGTACGTGTGTCTTTTTTCTGTCGGGGCAGTGGTGATCAGCCATGTCGAGCGGCTTCCGCTGGTTACCTGTATGTTTGAAACGGCCTCGGCGGTGGGAACGGTGGGGGTTACGCTGGGGATTACCAGCCATCTCGGGCTGATTTCCCGCATTGTGCTGATGGTGCTGATGTTTCTGGGACGTGTGGGCGGCCTGACGCTGATCTACGCGGCGCAGCCGGTCCGGGCATCCGTGAACAGAACCTATCCCATGGAAAAGGTGACGGTTGGCTGAGTGTGCGGGCAATGGCAGATCCGGTTCGGTACAAAGCGGTTCCGGTGAATGGACAACGTTGAGGAGGAGAGTAAATGAAATCAGTTCTTTTGATCGGCCTGGGCCGGTTTGGGATGCATGCACTGGAAAAAATGAATGAATTTGATATTGAGATCATGGCCGTCGACCGGAATGAGGCGCGGGTCAACGAGATTTTGCCCATGGTGACCGATGCGCAGATCGGTGATGCGGCAAATATGACGTTTTTGCGCTCCCTGGGGGTAGACAATTTCGACCTCTGTCTGGTGGCCATTGGGGATGATTTCCAGAATTCACTGGTCATTACGGCTTACCTGAAGGAACTGGGTGCCCGGAAAGTGATTGCCCGTGCCTCCAGCGAGATCCAGCAGCAGTTTCTGCTTCGCAACGGCGCAGATGATGTGATCTATCCGGAAAAACAGATGGCAGAGTGGATGGTTGTGCGGCATGCGGTTGACCATGTGCTCAACTATATCGGGCTTGAGGGAGATCTTGCCATCTATGAGGTCACTGTGCCGAAGGAATGGTTTGGGAAAACGGTTGCCGCTCTGGATATCCGTCGGCGGTTCAACCTGAATATCCTGACGATCCGTTCAAATGGCAGCAGTGTACAGGTGGATGGGAATACGGTGCTGAATGAAAACGATATCCTGCTGGTTGTGGGCAAGTGGGAGGATGTCAGGAAGGCCTTCCGCATCTGAAAGGGATGCACGGATGACTGAATGTGCCAGCCGCTCAGTGCCGATTGAAAAAACGGCTCTTCGTGAGCCGGTTTGACTGAGATTCCATTATGACAGAATCGCCTCCTTGCAGGACATCGACCTGCAAGGAGGCGATTCTTATGACATTTATAATTAGATGGACATCTGTGTTCAATTTCCTGTCTGGCAGGCAGCGGATGATTTTCTGCCGGTTTCCGGAATGGAGAAGCCGCTCATTATCATCTGTTTTTTAAACTCTTTGGGAGAAAGATTTGCTTCCCTTGCTGCAGGTTTCAGTTTCATTGATCCCCGCTGCACATATCCAAAGAGCCTAAGGAGCTCCATACTTTCGAACGCCTTTTGAACCTTTTCGCACATTGTAATCTCCCCTTTCTCAGTTCTGGTGTATACCATTTTTTGCTTTGAAAAAGCTGGAAACTTCTCAAGATTGATCTTATCGCGATCAACAAAAAGATCCATAAGATCTGAAACATTTCTGTTCAATTCTGTATCGTATTTCTTAGCAGTTGCATTTACGTAGATCTCTTCGAGGCCGTTTTCTGGATTTTTCCCCGTCTCTCTTATCGTTCTGTCGATATGGTAAACCGGTAGTCCACTTTTGTAAATGTCAAATTTGGAGATGTAAATTACAATTATCCTTGCAACATCTTCAAACTTTACTCCCTTTGGTGTTTCGTTCGCTGCAATGACAGCTGCGTTGTAGCGCACTCTTGCTTGGTGATCATCGTCATCTCGTTTTTGAACTTCAACATTGACATACACACCATTTTCGAGCTGGCATAAACAATCCAGGCGAACTGCTCTTCCCTTTAGATTGCCTATGCTGTCTTGCGGGATAACACGAATAACTTTTACCTGTTCTCCCAAAACTGTCGAGATGATTTCCTGACAAGTAGCAAGATCTTCACATATTTTCTGGA
>DGWH01000015.1:5171-20261 GCA_002395225.1 Christensenella sp. UBA4263 | reverse complement strand
CAATGAATCATCAATAGGAACAAGTCGGTTTACGACTTTAACAATCTCAGCAGAAAATATTTTCCTGGAATTTTTTCCATCCACAAAAGCCTCCTTTGCAGGATCCTTAATGGGGTTCGTACACTCCACTCATCTTACTAACTATTCTATGCTCCGGGGATAAAGAAGTCAAGGAAGAAAAGGCTTCCTCACATACACCTCGCCGGCCTTTTGTGGTTTAAGAACCACTTTTGTATCGGACTCCATCGGGGCTAATATAGCAATCACGGTTCGGAGTGAAAAAGCGGTAAGGAAGTCGGGTGAACCCATAGTAGCGATGACTCGAGTAATGATTGCGGAGCTAAGGGGCTCGCGGAGAGTCGTCTATGAAAGCAGAAATGTTTGAAACACCAAGAGGTACAACCAGATGCAAACGTTAACTGAGTATAGTAAGGATACTATCTGAACGATACACGAAAGTACAGAACCTGATGAGGTACAATGCTGTGAAATTGTTGAGAATGGCCTATGAGAATGTGAACGGCAAGAAAGCAAAAGGCATAGACTGTGTTACTAAAGGGGAGTACGAGCAGAATCTGGAGGGAAATGTGGAAGACCTGATAAAACCGATGAAAGACTTTTCTTACAGATCAAAGCCGGTGCGAAGGGGTAATAACCCCTTCGCACCGGGAAACTTCGTTCGTCCGGCATACCTGTCTATGAGGAAAAGTCAGTCAAAGCTGGCATGTCTGATGCTGTGCGCGGATTTTATCGAAATCAATTGCTGACAGAATCGTCTTCGCGCAGTACAATGTACGACAAGGAGGCGATTCTTATGGCATTTTCGATCAGATTGACAGAAGATGAGTGGATGTTCGCTGAAAGCCATTCCTGTTCTCTGTCGGAAGCTTTTAAGAGAGCGCTGTTTGAAAAGCTAGAAGACGAATATGATGTTGCGGTCGCGGAATCAGCTTACAAGGAGTATGTTGACAGCGGGCATAGGTCCACTCCTGTGCAGGATTTTTGGATAGAAATGGATGAGAAAGGATCATGCCAAACGCTCGGGAGATAAAGTGAACATGCAAAAAACGAGGCTTTGCGGTGAAGCATAGCCTCGTTTTATTTCCAGCCGGAGAAGGTCAGTTCAAATTCGTCTTCATTCCTAGAAAACCCGATCTGAATCGCCTTTGGGAGGTTTTCTTAAGTGACAGGCGGCCAGGGTCAGGCGATGACCTGAATCCATCCTTTGGGCGCCTCAATGC
Organism: Christensenella sp. UBA4263; assembly: GCA_002395225.1. Classification (GTDB taxonomy): domain Bacteria; phylum Bacillota; class Clostridia; order Christensenellales; family Aristaeellaceae; genus Ventricola. The sequence goes on along the minus strand of DGWH01000015.1, from coordinate 19,020 downwards.
GGCCCATCTGGATGCCGGTGAGGGTTTCGTAGAGCTTTTTGAGCACCGGTCCCATCTCCTCCATGCCGGACGGGAAGGCGATGACCTCGCCGTGATCGTCGATTTTGCCGACGGGCGAGATGACAGCGGCAGTGCCGCAGAGGCCGCACTCGATGAAGGCGCCCTCTTTGACCTCCTTGAGGGTTACCTCGCGCTCCTCGACCTTGAGGCCCAGGTAGGTCCGGGCCACATCCACCAGAGAACGGCGGGTGATGGAGGGCAGAATGGAGGCGGACTTGGGGACAACCAGATTGCCGTCATGATCCACAAAAAGGATGTTGGCGCCGCCGGTTTCCTCGATCTTTGTCCGGGTGGCCGGATCCAGATAGATGTTCTCGGCAAAGCCGTGGTTGTGCGCATCCACGATGGCGTGCAGGCTCATGGCATAGTTGAGGCCGGCCTTGATGTGTCCGGTTCCGCGGGGAGCGGCCCGGTCGTAGTCGGAGATCCGGACGGAAATCGGCTTTGCGCCGCCCTTGAAATACGGGCCGACCGGCGTGCAGAAGATGCGGAACATGTACTCATCCGCAGGCTTTACCCCGATGACCGGCGAGATGCCGAACATATAGGGACGGATGTACAGGGTGGCACCGGAGCCATAGGGCGGAACCCAGTCAAGATTGGCCCTGACGGTTTCAACGACGGCGTCGATGAAACGGTCCTGCGGGAACGGGGGCATTTCCAGATACATGGCGCTGTCATACATCCGCGCGGCATTGAGGTCAGGCCTGAAGGTGACGACGTGGCCATCGGCGGTCGTATAGGCCTTGAGGCCCTCAAAGACAGACTGAGAGTACTGGAGGACGCCGGCGTCCTCGCTCATGGTAATCATGGGATCTGCGGTCAGCGCGCCTTCATCCCATTTTCCGTCCTTATAATTCGCAACATAACGCTTGTCCGTAACGTGATAGGCAAATCCAAGATTTCCCCAGTCCAGTTCTTTTTTGCTCATAACAGTAACCTCCAGGCGCAGACCTCAGATTCTAGGCGGGGCAGCGCAATTTTTCAGCGGTTATTGTATCTCAATTCCCGAAGACATTCAAGACTTATTGCTTTTTTATCGGTCTTCCATTATAATTCAGGCTGGCTTTATGTAGGAAAAGAAAGCTGTACGATGCCGCACTTTCCTGCAGCGGCCATACTTTTTGAAAAAAGCAGGCAGGAATTATGGAAAAGAAAAATCAGGCCGTTGTTACGGTAGTGGGCAGGGATACCATTGGCATTATTGCCAGAGTGAGCCGTGAACTGGCACTGCATGATGCCAACATTCTGGATATCTCGCAGACGGTACTCTCCGGACTGTTTAATATGATCATGATTGTGGATATTTCCCTCTCGGAGTTTGCCGAGCTTTCCGAGGCACTGACGTTCCTGGGGGAGGAGCTCGGGCTTGAGATCCGCATCCAGCGCAGCGAAATCTTCGATGCCATGCATCGGATCTGAGAGACGGAAAAAGCCTGCGGACAAGGGCAGGGAAAATGCGGCCCTTTGTCCGGGGACGATGGAGGAGCAGAGATGATCAACACATCTGAAATACTTCAGACGGTACACATGATTACCGAGGAGAAGCTGGACATCCGGACCATTACGATGGGCATTTCGCTGTACAGCTGCATTCATCCGGACAGCCGGGAACTGTACCGCCGGATTTACGATAAAATCACGCACCAGGCGGAGCGGTTGGTGCCCGTCGGGGAGGCACTGGAGTGCGAGTTCGGCATCCCGATTGTCAACAAACGGATTTCCGTTTCCCCGATTTCCCTGATCGCGGCCGCCTGCCGGGATCCGCTGACTGCCGCCAGAGCCATGGATGATGCAGCCAGGGAGACCGGCGTCAATTTTATCGGCGGCTATACGGCCCTGGTGCAAAAGGGCCTGACCGAGTCGGACCGCCGCCTCATTGACTCACTCCCTGAGGCGCTGGCGGAAACTGAGCGGGTCTGCGGCTCCGTCAATGTGGCCAGCACCCGCGCCGGCATCGACATGGACGCGGTGCGGCTGTGCGGCGAGGCGATTAAGGCGCTGGCGGAGCGGACAAAGGATACGGATGCCTCCGGCTGCATGAAGCTGGTGATCTTTTCCAATGCGGTGGAGGATAACCCCTTTATGGCCGGTGCGTTCCATGGACCGGGTGAGGGGGAAAGCTGCATCAACGTGGGCATTTCCGGCCCCGGCGTCGTCAAGCGGGCGCTGGAAAAAGAGGCCCGGGGGGCGCCCTTTGATGTGGTGGCGGAGACGATCAAACGGACGGCCTTTAAAATCACCCGTGTGGGCCAGCTGATTGCCCGGGAGGCCAGCAGCCGGCTGGGCGTTCCCTTCGGAATCGTGGACCTTTCCCTGGCGCCGACGCCGGCCATGGGGGATTCGGTGGCCCATATTCTTGAGGAAATGGGACTTGAGGTGTGCGGCTGCGCGGGAACCACCGCGGCCCTGGCGCTGCTCAACGACGCGGTGAAGAAGGGCGGCGTAATGGCCAGTTCACAGGTGGGCGGTCTCTCCGGCGCATTCATTCCGGTCTCGGAGGATATCGGCATGATCAACGCGGCCAGGAGCGGCGCGCTGAGCATTGAGAAGCTGGAGTCCATGACCTGTGTGTGCTCTGTGGGACTTGACATGATTGCGGTTCCCGGAAATACGCCGGCCTCGACCCTGGCGGCGATCATCGCGGATGAGGCGGCTATCGGCATGGTGAACAGCAAGACGACAGCGGTGCGTCTCATTCCGGCTCCCGGCAAGGAGGTGGGGGACGAGGTGGAATTCGGCGGCCTGTTTGGCCGGGCCCCCATCATGCGGGTATCCCCGTATTCTTCGGAGACCTTTATCGCCCGCGGCGGCCGGATCCCGGCGCCGCTGCAGAGCCTGAAAAATTAATTCTGGAAATTGAGGAACGGATAATGGCAGTTTTATCAAGAAATGAGATTGATTCAAAATACAAATGGGACCTGACCCGCCTTTTTGCCACGGATGAGGAATGGGAAAAGGAATTTGCGGCCATCGACGGACTGGCAGCCGAATTTACAAAGCGGGCAGGCACCCTGACCTCAAAAGAGCATGTTCTCGAAGCCTTTCGGGCGCATGCGGAGATCCTCCGGCGTTTTGAGTTTCTGGCCACCTATGCGATGGCGAAGCAGAATGAGGATGCGTCGGTTCCCCTGTATCAGGCCATGGATGACCGGACCATGTCGCTGGGCAGCCGGGTCGTGGCCTCGGCGGCGTTCATGACTCCGGAACTGTTGGCCCTGCCGGAGGAAACGCTGGACGGGTATGAAGCAGATCCGGATTTTGCGGACTATAACCGCCTGCTCAGCGGGATTCGCAGGACCAGGGCACACAGCCTGTCAAGAGAAGGGGAGCAGCTCCTGGCGATGGCCGGGGAGGCGCTTTCGGCGCCGGACCAGGCGGCGGAGATGCTGCGCGGGCTGGACCTGAAACTGGGCAGTGTCCGGGATGAGCAGGGACAGCGGGTGCCGCTGACGGATGCCGGATTTGTGCTGTTCCTTGAAAGCAGTGACCGACGGGTGCGCCGCACCGCCTTCCGCAAGATGATGAACGGATACGCGTCCATGGGCAATACCTTTGCGGCCCTGTATGCCGGTCAGGTGAAGGCGGATCTGCTGTACAGCCGCGCGCGGAATTATGACAGCTGCCGGGCAGCAATCATGGATTCGGAAGAGGTGCCGGAATCTGTCTATGACAGCCTCATCACGGCCGTGCATGAGGGCATTGATACACTGAATGCCTATCTGGAGCTGCGCCGGAAAAAGATCGGCGTCAGCCGGCTGCATATGTACGACCTGTATTACGGGAATGAACAGGGATTTGAGATTCATCCGGACATTGAGGAGTCGTTTGACCTGTTCCTCAAGGCCGTGGCGCCGCTGGGGGAGGACTATGTAAGGGATGCCTCCCGTGCGCTGCCGGAGCGGTGGATCGATGTCTATGAAAACGAGGGCAAGCGCAGCGGCGCCTATTCCACCGGCGGCGCCTACGGCACCACGCCCTATGTGCTGCTCAATCACAAGAACAATTATGACGGCCTTTCCACGCTGTGCCATGAGATGGGGCATGCCATGCACAGCTTCTATTCCAACGGCGCACAGCCGTATCCAAAGGCGGATTACTCGATCTTTGTGGCCGAGGTGGCCTCGACCACCAATGAGATCCTGCTCAATGAATACCTGCGGAAACAGTACAAAGATGACCCGGCCGCCCAGCGGGCCCTGGTGGGAAATCTGCTGGAGCATTTCCGCACCACGGTGTTCCGCCAGACGCTGTTTGCCGAATTTGAGCACCGGGCGCATCAGCTGGCCGAGGCCGGCGAGAGCCTGACCAGTGACCGTCTGTCACAGCTGTATCTGGAGATTGTGAAGACGTATTACGGGAAAAAGGTTGCGGTGGATCCGTGCGTGGCCAGTGAGTGGATGCGCATTCCGCATTTTTACAGCCCGTTCTATGTATACAAGTATGCCACCAGTTTCTGTGCGGCGATTTCGCTGGCCCGGGGCATTCTCTCGGGTGATCCGGAGAAAGTGACAAGTTATCGCCGCTTCCTGACCCTCGGATCAAGCCTGCCGCCCATTGAGGAACTCCGGATTGCCGGTGTGGATCTTTCCACGCCGGAACCGGTCACGCAGGCGCTGGACGTTTTTGCGGAACTGGTCTACGAGTACCAGACCCTGCTGAGCTGAGATGAGCGGGATTCTGCAGGAACAGGTCAACCGGCCGGAGCGCATGGACCCCAAAACCTTCCTGATGACCCTTGTCCGGATGGTGCTGCGCCTGGCTGTGGCGCAGATTGTGGTGACCATTCTGGTTTTTGTGCTGAAAGCACCGGTACTGAACTTCCTCTTTTACGCCTATGCCGTTGCCGAGGTCGTGATCATTCTGCGGCAGATTCTGGCCTCGGACCGCTACGTTCTGACGGCCAGCGGGCTGCTCCTGGAACGGCGGATGGGGGATATGGTGCTGCATTCCGTGAACGTGCCAACCGACCAGATGGTTTCGGTGCGGGAATATGCTGCCGGGGAGAAGCTGCCGGTTTCCTACGCCCATGTGACGGAGTTCAGGCGCCAGGCGAAAGTGCCGCTCAATGTTCGTCTGGGCCGGGGGCTGGCCGTTTTCAGTGCCCGCCTTGCCCGCCGGTGCGCCGGAACGGCCGCCGGCAATCCCTGCGGACTTGTGCTGGCGTATTATGAGGGAAACAAGGTCAAGGCCTGTACCTTTGAGCCGGATGCCGGGATGCTTGAGGCGCTGGGGAAAGTCCTGGGGGACCGGATGGGCACGGATGACCGGCTGGCCCGTCCGCATCTGCGGACCTTTATGGCAAGGACCCAGGCGAGGGCGTTTCCGGAACTGTATCCGCATGTCCTTGCCCTGGTGACGCCGCAGGATGAGGCGTGGGCAGAGGCATTTGAGAAGAAGCGGAAACAGGAACAGGCCCGGAAAAAGGCGCAGAAAGAAGCAAAATTGGCCCAGCGCACGCCGGAAACAAAGCAACGGAAAAAGAAAAAGAAACCCGCCAAGGGGCAGGTGACCAACCGGCAAAAGACGCCCGAGGTCCGGCCTGAGGAACGTTCCATGGAGATTCCGGAGCATCCGGTATATGTTGAGGTGGAATACGCGCCGGAAAAGCGGAAGGACATACGAAGACGCCGGAGCAGAACACGGGAGGATGAACATGGACATACAGACGGTATTGTTTGATCTGGACGGCACGCTGACGCGTTCAGGCGAGGGGATTATCAACTGTGCCCGATATGCGGCGGAGCAGATGCACTGCCGCGGGCCTGAGGACTGGTCGGTGTTTATCGGGCCGCCCCTTGTGGATTCCTTTCGCCGGTTCTGCGGACTGGGGGAGGCGGCGGCAGAGGAGGCGGTCACCTGGTACCGGAAGCGGTTCAGGGAGGTAGGCTGGGAGGAAAACGCGGTGTATCCCGGGATTCCCAGGCTCCTCCGTTCTCTCCGGGCAGCGGGCATTCACGCCGTGATCGTCACCTCCAAGCCGGAGGAGTTTGCGGTGCGCATTGCGGAGCGGTTCGGCCTCAGCCCGTTCATTGACGGGATCATCGGCCCGGGAATGGGGGAGCAGCAGCCGGACAAGGAGCACCTGATCCGGCGGGCCATGAGTCAGTTTCCCGGGCTATATGTCATGGTCGGGGACCGGGTATTTGATGTGGAAGGAGCGGCCAGGGCCGGCATTCCCTCCATTTTTGCGGCATACGGATACGGACGGATGGAGGAGGCTGAGGGGGCCATGGCGGCGGCGGAGAGCCCACAGGCGCTCCTTGATCTGCTCCTGCCGGAGGGGCCCCGGGCACGGGGACTGTTTCTTTCCATGGAAGGCGTGGACGGGTGCGGCAAATCGACACAGCAGCAGGCCCTGGTAGCGGAAATGCAGCGCCTGGGCTGGGAGATCGTGCTGACCCGGGAACCCGGCGGGGAGGAAATCGCCGAGAAGATCCGCCAGCTGATCCTGGATCCCGGAAATACCGGCATGCAGGATGTAACGGAGGCGTATCTGTACGCGGCCAGCCGCGCGCAGAATGCCCGGATGCGGATTCTGCCGGCCCTTGAGCGGGGCGAGATGGTGATCTGTGACCGCTATGTGGATTCCTCCATTGCCTATCAGGGCGGAGGGCGGCAGCTGGGCATGGACCGGATCCGGGAACTGAATGCCTGGGCAACGGAAAACTGCATGCCGGACCTGACGGTGTATCTGCGGATGGAGCCGCATGAGGCGCTGGCAAGGCGCCTGAGCACATCGGTTCCGGACCGCCTGGAACGGGAGCAGGACAGCTTTTTTCAGAGGACCTTTGAGGCGTATGAAAAGCTGTATGACGGCCGGGACGGATGGCGCGTGGTCAGGGTCAATGCGGCCAATTCCATTGAGGCGGTGACGCAGGAGATGCTGATGCGGGTCCGCCAGCGGCTGGCAGATCTGGCAAAGAGAGACAGACAAAACGAACAGGAATAAAACATGAGCAGAATTGTAGTCGGCATGTCCGGCGGCGTGGATTCCTCGGTGGCGGCCCTGCTGCTGAAAGAAGCGGGCCACGAGGTCATTGGGGTGTTCATGAAAAACTGGGATGAGAAGGATGCAAACGGGGTCTGCACGGCCGAGACGGATTACGCGGATGTCCGGCAGGTCTGTGATCATCTGGACATTCCGTACTATACCGTCAACTTTGAAAAGGAATACTACGACCGGGTCTTTTCCTATTTCCTTGAGGAATACCGGAAAGGGCGGACGCCGAACCCGGATGTGCTGTGCAACCGGGAAATCAAGTTCCGGGCCTTCCTTGACTATGCCATGGATGCCGGAGCGGACGCGGTGGCCACGGGGCATTTCTGCCGTCTGGGAAAAGACGTGGACGGGTCTGTGCAGCTGCTGCGCGGCGTGGACCCGGGAAAGGACCAGAGCTATTTTCTGTACATGCTGGGGCAGGCGGCCCTGTCCAGGGCGGTTTTCCCGGTAGGCCATATGACCAAGGCGGAGGTCCGAAAAAGGGCGGAGGCGGCCGGGCTGGTCACCAGCGGCAAGAAAGATTCCACCGGGGTGTGCTTTATCGGGGAGCGGCGGTTCAAACCGTTCCTCAAGCAGTTCCTCCCGGCCAGTCCCGGGAACATGGTGACGCCGGAGGGCAGGGTCGTGGGCCGGCATGAGGGCCTCATGTACTATACCCTGGGTCAGCGCCGGGGACTGGGAATCGGCGGGGCCGGCAACGGCGAAAGATGGTTCGTCCTGGCCAAAGACATGGCCAGAAACGAGCTCATCGTCACCCAGGGCGGAGATCATCCGCTTTTGTACAGCCGGACCTGCGAGGGCGAGGGCCTGACCTTTATCCGCGGGGAGGCACCGGCGGCGGAATTTGACTGTACCTGCAAATACCGTTACCGGCAGCCGGATCAGGCGGTGCATGTCTCGGTTTCCGGGAATCGCTGTCTGGTGCGGGCGGTGGAATCCCAGCGCGCGGTAACCCCCGGACAGAGCATGGTCTTTTATCAGGGCGAGGTCTGTCTGGGCGGCGCCGTGACGGATAAGGTTCTGGATGCCGGCGCGTGTCCGGTGCCGCAGCGGGAGGGATGCCTGTGAATATCTGGCAGCGATTCTGGGGACATCTCAGGACCATTACCCGGCACCGGCATCAGGTGATTGCCAACTGCCGGAAGGCGGGCATTCTCTGGCAGGGCCTGCGGCATGACCTGTCCAAGTACAGCCCGACGGAATTTGCGGAAGGGGTCCGCTTTTTTAACGGCAGGCACTCGCCCACGGAGGATGAGCGCAGGCAGAACGGCTATTCCCTGGCCTGGATGCACCACAAGGGGCGCAACCGCCATCACTGGGAATACTGGACGGACTTTAACATGGAGGAGTACCGCTATAAGGCGGTGGAGATGCCGCGGCGGTTTCTGGCAGAGATGATCTGCGACCGGCTGGCGGCCAGCCGGATCTATCTGGGGGACAAATACACGGATGCGTCTCCCCTTGAGTACCTGATGCATGGGAAAATGCATGAGTACATGCACAGCTCGACCTATGAGACACTGGTCCGTTTTCTGACGCAGCTGCGGGATGAGGGCGAGGAGGCCATGTTCAGAAGCCTCCGGGAATATGTAAGGGAGAAACCATGAGATTACAGAAATATATGGCCATGTGCGGCGTGGCGGCCCGGCGGAAATGCGAGGAGATGATTGCGCAGGGACGGGTCAGCGTAAACGGCGTGGTGCGGGATGTGCCCGGGACGACGGTTGAACCGGGGGATGTGGTGACACTGGATGGCGAGGTGATTCGTCCGGAGGAACAGAAGGTGGTCATCCTCTACCACAAGCCGGCCGGGGAGGTCTGCACGGTCACGGATGACCGGGACCGGGAGACGGTCATGGATCATTTCCGGGATCTGCCGGAGCGGGTGTATCCCATTGGCCGTCTGGACTATGATACGGAGGGGGTTCTCCTTCTGACCAATGACGGCGCGCTGGCGCAGAAACTGACGCATCCCTCCTCGGAGGTGGACAAGGTCTATCTGGCCCGGATTTCCGGGCGGCTGAGCCCCGAGGAGGTCCGGCGCCTTCGCACCGGCGTCCTGATGGAGGGCGAGGAGCGGATGACCTGGCCAGCCAGAGTGCGTATTGTCCGCGAGGGGGACATTTACAGCGACGTGATTGTGATTATCCATGAGGGACGGAACCGGCAGGTTCGCCGGATGATTGCGGCAGTGGGCCATCAGGTGGTGCTGCTGCGGCGGGTTCGCTTCGGTCCGGTGGATCTGGGCTCCCTGCAGCGGGGAGAGTGGCGGTATCTGACGGAGGAGGAAACAGAAAAACTCCGCCAGCTCTGAAGAGGAGGGATTTCATGAAATGTGATCTGACCTGTCCGATTGAGGTTGTACGTGTGCAGATTTCCGTCGAGACAGGGGACAACGGAGCGGAACAGGTGGTCTGTGCCATTGACTTCCACTCCCTTGAGAGCGAAAAGACAGTCGACAGTGTCCAGATGAATATCGTCTGTTACAGCGCGGATGACATGCGTCTCGGCGGCCGTCTGGTCCGTGCCAGAGCCCGGGAGATGAACGGGACGGAGTTTATGGGAACGTTCCGGCCGGAGCATGTGAACGGGACGGCCCGGGTGGATGCCAGCGTGGAAAAAGTCTGGTTTACGGACGGGGTCGTCTGGCGCCGGGAAGAGCGGAACGTGCGGGAATACCAGACGAACCAGCTGCCGGAGGGACGCGAACTGGACCGGCTGCGTTCGGCGGCCGGTGAGGATGCGGCCGGCTATGCCCGGGAGGATGCGCGGGTCTGGCTGTGTGTATGCGGACGGGCCAATCTGAACAGCGAGGACAAATGCCGCCGGTGCGGCCGGGAACGGCAGATGGTCCTCACCTCCTTTTCCCGGGAGGTGATTGAGGCGACGCTGGGCGAGAAAGAGCGGGAGCTTGAGGCGATCAGCAAGGAAAACATCATCCGTTCCACGGAACAGAATGTCCGGGAAATGGAAGCGGTGCAGGCGAAGCAGAAGAAGCGGAAAAAGCGGCTGAGCCGGCTCATTGTTCTCCTTGTGATTCTGCTGGCCGGTGTTTCGGCCTGGCGGTGGGGGGTGCCCTTTGCGGCGGACTGGATTGCACGCAGCCGGATGGACGGCGGGAAGCCGGCGGATGCACGCAAAATCTATGAGTGGATTTTGCAGTACTGGCCGGATGAATACGATGCCGCCGCGAAAATCCAGACCTGCACGCAGATGATGATCGACCGGCTGCTGGCCATGAATACCGAGGATACCCTGACGACGGCTGCCGAGGAGGCGGAGCGGATCGGGGACACCAAGCGGCACCTTGAGGCGCAGCTAGCCCTGGCGTCCAAGTACATCGACAGCGGGCGCCGGGCAGAAGCGGAAAAACTGCTGCGGAGCCTCGGCAGCGATGAATCAGCCCAGGGAATGCTGCGGGATCTCCTTTATCAGGAGGCGGCCGAGGCGAAAGAACAGCTCCGGTTCGAGGAGGCGGTGCGCCTGTTTGAGGAGCTGGGGAATTACATGGACAGCCCGCAGCAGCGGACCGATACGATTTATCTCTGGGCCCGGGCCATGATGCGGGACAATCAGCTGGCAGAGGCGCAGGAAAAGTTTCTGCAGGTGGCGGATTATCTGGATGCCATGGAACTGCTCCGGCGCTGCCGGTATCAGCTGGCGGCGGAAAAGCGCAGTGCCGGGGAAATGATTCCGGCGGCGGAGCTGTATGAGAGCCTTGGCATCTATGAGGACGCGGAGCGTCTTGGAAAGCTTTGCCGGTATGATGCCGGCATGGCGGCGGTTTCCCGCGGGGAACTGAAAGAGGCGGCGGAGCAGCTGAAAAAGGCCGGCGACGCGGAGGGTGCCCGGGCACGCTTTGAGGAAGTGGTGTTTACCCTGGGCAATGCGGCCATGCAGGAGGGCCGGTATCAGGCGGCCTGTGACTGGTTTGAACAGCTGACCATGACCGAAGAGGTCCGCAAAGTCTATGATCAGGCGGTGTATGCCCTGGCGCAGGAAAAGGAAAAGAGCGGGGACCGGGATTCTGCCGTGCTGCTGTACGCCTCCCTCGGCAGCTATGAGGATGCCCAGAAGCGCCTGCAGGACATTGAGTATGATCTGGCCCGGGAACGCATGGCAGATGGGAACTACGAGGAGGCACTGGACCGCTTCGAGGGCCTGGGAACGCTCAAAGACAGTGCGGAGCAGGCGGAAAAGTGCCGGCAGGAAATCGCCGAGGCTGCCTATGCGGCCGGAGATTATGAGAAGGCCATTACGTTTTATTCCCAGATGAAGGACCAGAAGAGCGCAAAGAAAGAAATTGCCCGCTGCCGGTATGCGCTGGCGGAAAAGAAGGCGGGCGAGGGCGCCTATATGGAAGCGGCGGACCTGTACAGGGAATGCGGTGACTACCTGGATGCGGCGGAAAAAGCCCTGCAGATGCAGTACAAACAGGCAGAGCAGCTGGAGGCGGCGGGCGAATATGAGAATGCGGCCCGGCTCTTCAGATCCCTGGGCGGGTATCTGGATGCCCGGCAGTGTACGGAGCGCAACGAGGATCTCTGGCTCGGCAGTGTTTACCGGGATGCCCGGCTGGACCTTGAAACGGGCAATTTTGTGAGCGTCATTGAAACCCTGGATCCGTATGTGAATGCGGAACTGCCGGAACGGTACAAGGATATTCCGTCCATGGTGGAACAGGCATGTCTCGGCCGGGCGGAGGAACTGCAGGGAATGGGACGTCCTCTGGACGCGCTGCCCTACTATGAGCGGATTCCGGACAACAAAACCGCCAAAAAACGGCTCTCAGACTATGTGTACCGGGTCATTGGCCGCTGGAAGAGCCGAAGCGGCATGGAAATGACCTTCCGCCGGGATGGAACCTGTACCATTGACGGGAAAAATGCCTATTACGGCGGCAGCGGGTATGAACTGTTTATCGGGGATGAACCCTATCCGACCCGGAGAGTGTACCATGTGGTCAATCTACGCGGGACAACGCTGACCCTCAGGGACATTGACGCGGACAACACGTTCCGCGTGAACTATGTGGGTGAACCGCTGCCGGCCGGAACGGTTTCGGATGCAGCTGTGGACCCGGACACCGCAGAATCCCCTGCAGCCGGTGAACCGGCAGAAGGGAAACAGCAGCGGAACGAAGGGGCGGAGGAATAACATGCCAAAGCGCAGAGATCTCCTTCTGATTCTGGGCGCACTTCTGGCGGCGCTGCTCTTATTCCTTGTGGCCCGCTTTATGGGAAAAGGGGATGCCAGCACGGTCGTTGCCCGGGTCGGGGGCGAGGTCGTCCTCCAGAAACCGCTCCTCATGGACGGCCGCTATGCGATTCCGCTCCCGGCGGGTGAAACGAACATCATCCGTGTGGAACAGGGAGCGGTCTGGATGGAGGAGGCCAACTGCCGTGACGGGCTGTGCATCCATCAGGGAAAGATGCGGAACCGGGCAAAGAGCATTGTTTGCCTGCCGCACAGCCTGGTGATCACGCTGGAAGGGGATTCGGGCGCCGGAGAGGCTGAGCCCGAGGATCTGGATGTGATTATTTACTGATTTAGGAGAGCAAAAAGGACATGCAGTTCATCAGAAATTGGATAAAGGATGCCCGAAAAGCGCCGGATGACCGCTATGTGGCCATTTGTGACGGCATACGTGTTCTGGCGATCTTCATGGTTACCTGGTTTCACATCTGGCAGCAGTCCTGGCTGTATCCGGTGGTGAATCTCTTTGGGACACGGATCAGCCTGGACCCTCTGGTACGCTCCGGGTACATGCATGTTGACATCATGATTCTGCTTTCCGGATTCTGTCTCTACCTGCCCTGCACCCGGCTGCGGCCGGATGAACCTTTTTCCATCCGGAATTTTTACTGGAAACGCCTGGTGCGGATCGTTCCCTCCTATTACCTGACGATTCTGATCATGCTCATTGTCGCCCTGGCAAGAGGCCTGTATGACAGGAGCTATGTGACCCTTCCAAAGGATCTGGGACTGCACCTGATCTTTGCCCACATGTTCCGCATGGAAACGTACTACTATACCAATCTCAACGCGGCGCTGTGGACACTGGCCCTTGAAATGCAGCTGTACCTGGTGTTCCCGCTGCTTGTCGCCCTGATGCGCCGCCGGCCGTTCCTGACGGCCGGTGTGATTACGCTCCTTTGCACTCTGTTCAGGGTGTGGCTCTCCCGGGCACTGTTTGATATCAAGCCGTATTTTAATCAGTTTCCGGCTTATCTGGACATCTTTGTCCTGGGCATGCTGACCGCATTCCTTTACAGCCGGATACGTACCGTGCCGCATCATCCCCTTGCCCGGGTGCTCTGCTCCCTGGGGGCAGTCTTTTCCCTGGCCGTCATCATCCGCCTGGCGGTGCTGCAGTCGGAGATGGGAAATGCCGGGATGATTGAGCAGGGACAGGTTTTGCACCGTCTGCCCCTGGCATTGGCCGGGATGGCGCTGATTCTCCTTGCCGGCAATGCGGGATGGCTGCTTCGTCATCTCCTGGGGAATCCGGTGACCCGGTTCTTTTCGGGAATCTCCATGCATATCTATATCTGGAATCAGGTGCTGGCGGTCTGGATCCGGGAGCTGCGGATCGTCCCCAGTGAGTATCCGAATCCAAATTACCAGGGAGATCTCGTGTGGCAGCAGCGGTATACCTTTGTCTGTTTTGCTGCCGCCATTGCGGCCGGCATTCTGTTTACATACGGGTTTGAGCGGCCGGTGGCTCGTCTGCTTCTGAAAGGCTTTCCCGGAAAGAAGGCAAAAGGCCTTACACCGGGTGCAGAA
>DGWH01000015.1:0-5043 GCA_002395225.1 Christensenella sp. UBA4263 | reverse complement strand
GCACGATACAGCGAATGCAGAAAGCGTGCCGGAAACAGCCGGGCACGCGGCAGAGAACACAGAAAGTGTGCCGGAAACAGCCGGGCACGCGGCAGAGAACACGGAAAGTGTGCCGGAAACAGCTGAACACACTCCAGAAAACGAACAGGAAAAGGATGACGGAAATGCTTGATTTTAAAGAAATGCCGTATGTGCGCCCGGATTTTGAGGCACTGCAAACGGCCTATGAACAGACCTGTGACGGCCTCACCACTGCCGGTTCCTATGAGGAGGCGAAAGAGGCCTTTTTCTCCCTTCAGGCCATGAATGAACAGGTTCAGACACAGGCCTCCATCTGTTCCGTGCGCAATACCATGGACAAGACGGATGATTTTTACGAGAATGAGGTCAAATGGATTCGGGAGGCGCAGGCCGGTCTGATTCCGGTATACAAACGCTATCAGATGGCGCTGGCATCCTGCCGGTTCCGTCCGGAATTTGAGGCGGAGTTCGGTCCGCAGCTGTTTCGCATGGTGGATGCGGCGATCAAGACCACGGATGAGAGCATCATCCCTGAGACCATCCGGGAAGGGGAGGTTTCTCAGGCGTACGAAAAATCCAGTGCACTGGCAACGACCTGTTTCCGAGGGGAAACCTGCAATTTCTACGGTCTCCTCAGACACATGGAGAGTACGGACCGGGCGGAGCGGCGGGAATCGTTCCATGCCTGGGCCAATCTGTATGCCTCCATTGCGCCACAGCTGGATGCGCAGTATGATGAGCTGGTGCATCTGCGGACGGAGATGGCGCGGAAACTGGGCTTTGAACAGTACACGGAGCTTGCCTATCTGAATCTCAGCCGTTTTGACTATACCAAAGAGGACGCGGCCCGGTTCAGAAAACAGATCCGGGAGATTGTTACGCCGGCAGTGGCGGAAATCCGGGAGCGTCAGCGTGTCCGTCTGGGCGTGGATCATCTCCGGTACTACGATGAGATGCTGCTTTTCCCGGAAGGGAATGCCAACCCCATCGGGGATATGGAAACGCTGGTGAAAAAAGCGCAGCGGATGTACCGGGAGATGAGCCCGGAGACCGGTGAATTCTTTGACTTCATGGTTCGTTATCATCTGTTTGACCTTGAGACCCGTCCGGGAAAACACATGGGCGGTTATATGACCAGTTTTCCGGCCTATCAGGCACCGTTTATCTTCAGCAATTTCAACGGAACCAGTGCGGATGTGGAGGTGCTGACCCATGAGGCCGGCCATGCCTTCCAGGGGTACATCGGGATGCGGAGCATTCCGGTATCGGACCTGACCAGTTCCACATCGGAGGTCAATGAAATTCATTCCATGACGATGGAACACTTTGCCTATCCGTGGATGGGAGAGTTCTTCGGGGAGAAAACGGATCAGTATATCACGGCACATCTGATCGGCGGACTGGCCGTGATTCCGTACATGGCCTGTGTGGACGAGTTCCAGCATGAGGTCTATGCCAATCCGCAGCTTGATGCCATGGAGCGCCGCAGATTGTGGCGTACCATTGAACGGACGTATATGCCGTGGCGTGACTATGAGGGGGAATCCTTCCTTGAGGAAGGCGGATTCTGGATGCAGAAGCAGCACATCTTCCTGTATCCCTTCTACTATATTGACTATGCGCTTGCCGGAATGTGTGCGTTCCAGTACTACGGACGGATGAAGAAAAACCGCGGCGAGGCATGGCAGGATTATCTGCAGCTTTGCCGGGCAGGCGGGACGAAGGGGTATTTTGAACTCCTTCAGGAGGGCCGTCTTCTGAACCCGTTCCACGAGGGAAATGTGGAAAAGAGCGTCCGGCATGTGATCGATGAGATCATGGACAGATACTGAAAAGTGAATCCGGCATATCGTTTCGGATATGCCGGATTTCAGGCAGCAAAAATGAATGGATGGATACCAGCCGAACGGAAGCGTTAAGCCTGCTTCCGTTCGTTTTCGTTCATGTGCTGCCGTGCATGGAATGAGCCTTCCTGTACACGGAATGCAGATGTGAGAAGGGGGATCATCATGACCCGATATGTTCTGTTCAATGATGATGTTCAGGCAGCACTTTTTACAGTGCAGCATTCGGGCATTACAGACTTTACGCCTCAGAAACCGGCGCTTCTTCCCATGCAGATTCGCTCTGCTTCCGCAGAGGGTTTTTCCGCGTGGCTGCGGGCTCGTGCGATAGACCTTGGCAATCGGCAGCATCGGACGGTGATGCATGAACTGCTGGGGAGCCGTGATAAAATCACGCTGGCCCTCCGCACGCATATGTTCAGCCTCTCGGATACCTTTACCTGCTTTATAGAGGGCGAGTTTACGCCGCGGCTTCAGTTATGTCAGCCGCAGGAGCAGAACATGGTGAGTGAGTTTATCCTGTATCCCGGTGACACTGCTGTTCGCCGTCTGGATGTGGCGACACCGAATGCCTCTACGGACGGGAGTTCCCCCAAGACCTGGCGATTTGAGGAGGGAAGCTGGTGGCTGTACAAGCTGCAGCCAAGTGCGTCGACAGAGGCTGAGGTTGAAATCAGCCGTGTTCTTCGCGAAGCGGGATGGGAGGCCGCTGAGTATGCCTATGTGGGACGGTTTCGAAAACGGGTGAAAACCCGCAGCTTTCTGAGAGCACATGAGTTCTTTGAGCCATACGATTCTTTCCGCTTCTTCTTTAATAATCCCGACGATGACGATGAGGTGATTTATCAGAACATCGTATCTCTGGGCAAAGATTTTGAGATTGCGTGGAAACGAATTCTTCTGGCAGATGCACTTTTTGCCAATACGGACCGGCATATGCGAAACTTCGGATTCATCCGGTCTTCGTTAACCGGAGAAGTGTTGCGGCTGGCTCCGAATTTTGACAACAACCAGGCGTACCTGGCCAATCCCGGCGGCAGATATTCTGAGGGAATGCTGCGAATGTATATGAACCAGGCAGATGATGCCGATCGGAAAAATCTGCAGGAACTATGTGAGGCGTTATCAGCGCATCCTTATCTGCAGCAGGCACAGGAGGCAGGACGCGCATTCCTGAACGCATGATCCGTCATGCCTGCGAAATCCTGTTTGCCGTCACCTGTCCGGCATCTGGAATAATGCTCTTCCGGACACCCGATCATTCTCCTGGCGCAGCCGGACCTGCCCATCCCCGGACAGGTCCGGCTGCGCCTTTTTTGTTTCCCAAAATGTCAGGAACGATTCGCTTTACAAGACAACCGCTTTATGCAAAGTTAATAGAATGCCAACTTCAGCTATTCACAAAGTGCTGAAAATATGGCAAAATAAGCGAAACGAATTCTGTCCGACAGCCGTATTGTTTCAAAAACACAGTGCCGGAAAACAGAGAATCCGGAGGTTGAAAATGAGCAAAAACAGACTGGGACTGCTCCTGCTTGCAGGATGTCTGTTCCTTTTGGCCGGATGTACGCCGTCCGGAAAGAAAAAAACGGAAGAGGCAGCAGATTCCGGGAACCGGCTGCTGCTGGGATTTGCACAGATCGGATCGGAAAGCAGCTGGCGAATCGGAAATACCAGAAGTGTGCAGGAGGCGGCGGGCCGGCATGGGATTCAGCTCATGATGAGCGATGCCAATCAGAAGCAGGAAAATGAGATCCGGGCGATCCGGCAGTTCATCGCCTATCAGGTGGATGTGATTGCCTTTGTGCCGATTGTCGAGGAAGGCTGGGAAAATGTGCTGTATGAGGCCAGGAATGCCGGAATCCCGGTGATCCTTTCAGACCGGCAGATTTCCGATAAGATCGATGAAAATCTGTATACCACCTATGTGGGGGCAGACTTTTATGCGGAAGGGCAGAAAGCCGGCGAGTTTCTGCGGAAAAAGGCGGAAAACTCGGAGAAAGAGACATTTCGCATCGTCGAGCTTCTGGGAACGCCAGGGTCTACGCCGGCACTTCAGCGGAAACAGGGATTTCATGATGTCATTGAAGGAGACAGCCGGTTTGAAATCCTTGAATCCGTTTCCGGTGACTTCCTTCGCTCCAAGGGAAAGGAAAGCATGGAAATGCTTCTTGAGAAGTGGGGCGACAGGATCGATGTGCTTTATTCCCACAATGACGGAATGACGCTGGGGGCGATAGATGCCATTGAAAAGGCCGGTCTTCGTCCCGGAAAAGACATTGTCATCATTACGGTGGACGGGGAACAGGCGGCAGTCGATCTTTTGAAAGAAGGGAAAATCAACTGCGTCGTGGAATGCACCCCGATGCTGGGTGACCTGATCATGGACCTGACGAAAAAGCTGGCTGCCGGGGAGGAAGTGCCCCGGGTCATTCATCCGGATGAAACGATGTTTACCGAGTATGATGATCTGAGTGAGCTTCCGCCGAGGGGGTATTAGATGAAACAGACGCAGGGACACTCGATTGCCGGTGATGTGGGGCGGTCTACGAGTATTCTGACGATGACCCTTCTGATTCCTGCGCTGCTTTCGCTGACCTTTGTCCTGGCAACGGCGTATTTTTTCGGCCGCATGACACAGCGGATGGAACAGGAAGCGGCGCTTGAGCCGCTGGTGGAGGTGACCATTCCGGAGAGTGTCTGGTCGGCGGTGGCCGGGCGGGTGAGCTTTGAGGAGTGCGGCGCGCTGGAGCGGATACAGGAGGTCAATGCCCGGCTGGATGAGCTGATCCGTGAGACGGACGGGCAGATGGAGCTGGAGGTAGCCCGGCGGACCATGGATACACTGGAACAGTATGTCCGGGCTGTGGAGACGGGCATTCAGAACGGCACGCCGGTGGAGGAACTGCAGCGGATTCTGGATGAAGTGCGTTCAGTGGCCCAGCTCATCAAGAACATGCTGGGCAACTGTATCACGCAGGAGGCACAGGATGCCGGACAGGTAAACCGGACGCTGACACGGACGGCATTCATCTTTGCCATTGCCGAGATCGGAATCCTGGTCTTCGGTCTGCTGATTTCCGTTCATACCAGACGCACCCTGCAGCGCTCTATCCGTGAACCGATTGAGCAGCTGGAGCAGGTGACGGGGGATCTGGCCGGCGGACATCTGGAGGCC
>DGWH01000160.1 GCA_002395225.1 Christensenella sp. UBA4263 | reverse complement strand
TTTTTTCCTCTTTTCCGAGGCACCTGTGGCTTCAAAACCCTTGTATATAAGGGCTTCTTGGGCTCTTCCGGCTCTTTTCTGTAACTCGGCAGCGTATGCATAAGGTTCCAAATAGACCGATATTTGAAGCTGTATGCAGTCCAGAAATCCGTCATTTCCTTATTGAATGAATGCCTCATAACCATGACATCTTGTATTTTCAACTATGGTTCATTTTTCTTCATTATCGATACCTCGAAGCATCCAAGTATAATAGAATCCCTATCTCCTGCTCTGATGGTTGCTTTTCAGGATCCTCATCCACCACTTCACCGTGAATTGCTATATCGGATGTTTTATAGCCGTTTTGTGTCGATAGCACACTGTTTCGCATATGTACAACGCTCCATCAGGTCAAAATCGTCATATACAATGCCAGATAAAGCGCCGGGAATAAGCCAATCCAGACAATATACAGCAGGTGTTTCCAGTTTCTTTTTTTTCGAAAAAGGGACAGAAAAACGGAAAGTGCCACGACGATGAACACCATTCCCATACCCCACAGCGAAAGCCCTGTGGCCGCATGCGAGAAAAGCATGAGGAGCAGTCCGACTTTCCAGTCATATTGTTCCGTCATTTTCTTCTTCATGAGGATCAGAAGAAGAGGAATTAATACGGTTGTCGCTATGGCTTTGCCCTCGGTACTGGGTCCCAAAAGCCGGAATGTGGCGGAATAATGTGAGTAATAACCAAAGAGATACAAAAATGAAAGGATCAGTAGAAACGCATAACGGTTATCCCGGGATGCAAACAGGTCCTCCGCCATATAAGCATAGACCATAAAGGCGAGAATAAACACATACACCGCCTGTACCGTCCGCATCACCATCGTAATGGGGATGCCCGTCATTCTGGTAATCCAGGCATTGTAAATCAGTGCGGTCATGAAAGCCTGCCGTCCGGATAACGGTGTAAACGTCCCTGTCATGACCTCGGTCTGAAACAGCAGATCCGTCGTCAGCGCATTGCTTCCGTACGTGGTATAGGTTGCATCATCATACCCCATGTATGTAATGTCCATGCGGATGATCTGAACAATCTGGAAAGTGAAAACTGCCAGGAAACCGGCCAGGTAGATGAGCTCAAACATCGTATGGGATTTCAGCCATTTCCAAGGGTTCACGCTTTCAAGACAGATATTCTTTCTTCCAAGAACCGCGCAAAAGATGGAAAGCAGCAAAAGCGATGGCGTAAAGAGATGACAGACCATTGAAAACTGGCTTCTTAAAAGCACCATTGGAAAACAGATCAGGTGAAACAGGGCCAAGCGAATCACATATCCCGTCACATAGACGAAGAAAAACGAAGCTCCCCGTCCCTTCGCCCCGCCGATCTTTCTCCATGGCAGGCCCAGACAATAAGGTGTCATCAGAATCAGGAACGTCCACAACATCGTTTATTCCACCTCATTGCCTTCCGCATCATACCGGGTTTCCCTGACCAGGGTATACCCGTCATATTCCCGGACTCTTGAGATTCCCGCAGGTTTCCCCTCTGCATCATAGAAGCGTTCGGAGAGCATCTGCCTTCGCTCATCCCATTTCCGTTCAACTCTGGCGTAACCTTCGTTTCTGTTTATCAGATTTCCGTTTTCATCGTGGGTTGTCTCCGAGAGGATGTTTCCCACCTCGTCGTATTCTCTTCGAAGCAGGGCAAATCCTGCATTTGACCGGATATTCTGCCCCTCACGATCATAATAGCTTTCTTCAATGAGCCAGCGGTGTTCATCCCATTTCCGTTTAACTGAGGCGTATTCACCCCCGCAGTTGATCGGGTTCTCTTGCGCATCGAGATACCGCTCCTCGATCACGTTGTTCCAGTTGTCATATGTACGGGTAAGGACGGCATATCCATCGGTTTTCAACTGTCCGTCATCCATCCGGTATTCCTCCCGGATGAGCCGGCGGCGGGCATCAAAATCTCTCCGCAAAATTGCATAGCCAGAGCTTCTCTGCACCATTCCCCCGTCCAATGCCCGCAGAAACTCTTTCGTCATGTCACCGGCGGGCGTATACTCCCGATATACCTCCGCATATCCCTCACCTACGGGAACATCGTACCGCTCCCGGATGTTCTGTGAGCGCAGGTTGTACTGGTAGGTAATCTGGCTGGCCGGAATCCACGAAGTTTTTATCACCGGCCGGAACTGATCATCCAGATAGGTCTCCTTTGTGATATTGCCTTTCCGGTCATATTCCCGTTCAAAGGCCGCATATCCTGAACCCAGCATCAGCGGCTTCTGTTCTGCATCCAGGTACGTTTCCCGGATCTGGCGGTATGCCTCGTCATATTCCCTCAGGATGCCAAAGAACCCACTGGTACTGCTGACAGGATTCCCTTCCGTGTCCTCATACCATTCATTAAGGACCTGATACCTGGAATTAAACGTGCGAACAATTCTGGCATATCCGGTATTCCGGATGACCGGTTTCCCATCCGTTCCAAGATATACCTCTTCAAGAGTATTTCCGTAAGAGTCTGGTTTTCTTGTCAGGCCCGCATAGCCTGCAGCCAGCATGACCGGGGCACCTGCTTCGTCCAGGTATTCTTCCTTTGTCACCTGACGCAGTTCATTGTATTCTCTCCGGACAGCCGCATATCCGCCGTCCCTGAGAACCGGCTCATGCTTTGTATCAAAATACGATTCCCGGATCACATTGTTCCTGTCATCATATTCCCGCGTATAGCCTGCAAACATGGTATCCGGACGACGGACCGGTTTTCCCTCTTTCAGATACGATTCCTCCACGATCAGTTTCTGCTCATTATAGGACCGGATAATGGTATCATAACCGCTGGTACAGGCCTGCAGATTTCCGTCATGAGTATAGGACTCCTTCACCATATTTCCCATGACGTCATATTCTCTGGTCCATTTTGAGTATCCTGAGTCCAGACGAATGGGATTTCCTTCGGCATCCAGATACTCTTCTATGATCTGCTGGTTCTTTTCATTATATTCTCTGCGGATCGTGGCATATCCCGACGTACGAATACAGAGCCTGTCCTCACTGTCAAAGAAATGATCTGCGATACGATTCCCTTTTGAATCATACTCATAGGAATAAGCATGACAGCCATCCCACATCGTAAAAGGGGCGCTAAAGGCGTAGTAGCTCTCCCGTGCCAGCCGGTTATTAGCATCATAGGTTCGGGCAATCCGGCTGTAACCCTGCCGCCGGAGTACCTCGTTTCCGTCTTTATCGACGTACCACTCTCTGGCAACCAGTCCGGCCTCATTGTATTCCCGCCGGATCCCGTAATAGCCATCCGACATCAGCACCGGCTGCCCGGATACATCCAGATATCGTTCATGGATCATCTGCCGGAATTCATTGTAGTCCCGGACCACTTCCGCATAGCCGGATGTAATGGTGGTTCTTTCGCCGTTCACATCCAGATAAGCCTCGGAAATCAGATTTCCGACGCTGTCATAGCTGCGTTCAAGCATAGCATAACCGGACCACAGCAGCATGGGCTGCCCATCCGTATCCAGATAGATGACCCGTTTCAGCCGGTTTTGGTCATCCAGGATATAATCATACCCGGCATAACCGGAGGATGAAATGACCAGCTTTCCATTAAGGTCCTCAAACCGTTCACCGACATGAATGCCGTCTGAATTGTACAGCAGGCGCCGCCTGGCATAGAACGTATCCGTTCGTGTCATTGGCTCCCCGTTTTCATCCAGATAAGTCTGCGCAGACAGCCGCTTGTTTTCATATTCATTGAGGACGGTTGCATAGCCCAGGCTGACAGGCTTCAGTTCTGCATCCAGGTAGGTCTCCGACCGGGTTCGCCCGTCGATGTTATAGGTCCAGGCTCTTCCGGCATACCCGGCTGGATAGGTAAAGGGGGCTCCTTCCATATCCAGGTAATATTCCTGGATCTTTCGCCCCTGATCATCATATTCATACCCGATCACCGCCCAACCGGCCGGATTCAGGACGGTATTTCCCTCTCCGTCCACACTGCGCTGGGTGGCAATCTGCCTTTTCTCATTCAGGGTGCGTACGGTCCGGGCATTTTTCCGGATATCGTACACATCATAGCCATTCGTGTTATAGATCCGGTCGTATCCCTTTTTGTCCCAGGCCTCCCGGATCATGTCCCAGTCACGGACGACGACATAGTCACAGTCCGCATTTCCAGCCGCTGCCAGAACGGCATCCACATCCGCCGTCTCAAGTTTTCCGCTGAACGACGGATCCCCCCAGATTCGCCCGTAGGGGGTGACAAACATCGCATCATACTGCCGTGCATAGGCAGACAGGCTCTCCGGAAAAACGATCTTTATAACGTTCCCTTTATCGAACTCATGCATGAACTCGCTGATGCGAATAACCGCCGTAGGAACCTTTGCCAGATTCTGGGCCGGCTGCATCCACGGTTCCCGGTATACATACTGTCCCTGGAACGCAATGAACCCGCATAAGGCCCCGACGCCAATCAGCTTGACCGGTTTCGGGAATTTATCCAGCAGCAGGACCGCACCAAAGGCAATGCAGTAGAGAATCGGTGCCAGTGAATATAACCGCGTATAGTACTCCCATGCGCCAAAAAACAGAATCTTTCCCAGTTGATACGCCAACGGATTAAAGATTCCAATAAAAAAGAAAACCGGATAATAGAAAAAGGAAATTTTTGCTTCCTTGTTTCTGGCGAAAAGAAATATGAGGACCAGCGAGATATAAAAAGCAAACTGGAAAAACGACTTTCCCCAGTAGATGTTATTTACATCGGTAAAGTATGTTATCAAGTCCTGCATTTTCTATCTCCATCGCCTGATCAGTCCGGTCCCCGTTCCCTGTTTCCATATGGCCTGACACCGGCGTTCTCTGCCGGCCGTTTCCAAAAACAGGCCGGTGTCACGCTCCCGTTTTCTCGACAGCCGTACATGGCCGTCATCCGAACGAATAACCGGCAGGAACTCAGTCAAGCAACAGTGTCGTGGGGGCCTGCCGGAAATCATACGTCCGGATGCCGTGCTCCTCGCACCAGGCCAGTGTCTCTTTCGCGTCATAGTTCTTGCCGGTCATCAGCCACTCCGGCCCGTCCAGGAAAAGAACCGAGGGATTCACAGCTTCATAGAATTCAAAGGACTGTGTGTTGTTTCCATGATGCGCGGCCTGCACATAATCCGCATGCAGTTCTTCTGCGCCGAACTGCTCCAGCAGCGTCATCCCATACGCCTTGTTGTGCGTATCGCCCAGAAAAAGGGCGGACTTGTGTTTTGAGCTGATCTTGAACATCAGGGAACAGTTGTTGGGAATATCCCCCAGCGGCGGTATTTCCTCATCAAAGGCGCTGTACACCTTCAGCTTCAGTCCGCAGATTTCCAGTTCATCTCCCCGGTAAAGCCGCTTCACGTTTTCGGCACCTTTCGTCTGTTCCAGAAAAGTGGCCATCGTTTCCGGCGAGTCCCAGTCCTGAAACACGTCTTTCACATCATCCCATTCAAGGGGTGTACAATAAACCGTATCAATCCTGCCCCGATACTCCGGCCACAGCACATTAAACGCACCGCAGTGGTCATGGTGATAATGAGTCAGGATCCATGCTGTGACATGTCCGCCCCGCTCCTCAATGATCCGGCGAACG
Source organism: Christensenella sp. UBA4263 (assembly GCA_002395225.1). Taxonomy (GTDB): domain Bacteria; phylum Bacillota; class Clostridia; order Christensenellales; family Aristaeellaceae; genus Ventricola. The sequence continues at coordinate 6,025 of DGWH01000160.1, read as the reverse complement.
TGATCTGCATTCTCTACCAGTCCGCCGTCGATCATGATCAGGGCCTTTTGCCGTTTATTGTACAGTGAATAACAAATGGCCTGGCTTCCGGAATCATCCGAATGCTGTGTCAGTTCCCATGTTGAGCGGGCTTTCCGATCCCACAGAGTGAACAGAACAACTGCTGCAAGGACAAAAAGGATTCCGCAGATCAGACCGATCCGGAATCCATTGGTCTTCTTTTCCAAAATCCGTTTTTTCCTTCCATCGCAGGGGGGAGTTACATCCGTCCGTCGAGGAATTTCCCGGTTTCCTTGTGATTGAACTCGGGGATCATCTCATTGAACAGGTCGATCAGTTCGGTTCTGGTCCAGATTCCACGCTCACGAATGGCCTGAATCCGGCTGGTGAACAGTTCAAGCTTGTCAAAATTCCGGTCAAGATCGTTCTTGATAATCCCTATGCTCTCAAATTTGCCCATGTCCAGCGTTTCATTGCTGGTATAGAATTCCTCAAAGTCTTTCTCACCGGTGGTATCCGACTTAAAGAAATACACGGGATACTGTTTCCGGGCTTTCAGTTCGGCCACTCTGGCCCTTGCCTCATCCTCCGTGCTGCACTGAACCGGCTCATACCCAAGATTTTCCAGATACTTTTCCGCAATGCTGCTAAAGGTGACCATGTTCAGTTCCTCGTTCAGCTTGGGGAAATAGATATCCCGATTCTCACCGGTCAGACAGGACAGAACACACAAAATGCCCGCCTCTTTGGGCGTCACAAAGTATCTCCGCACATCATTGGGTGCAGACAATGGCTGGTTCTTTTCCAGCCGCCGGTTAAATCCGTAGAGCAGACTCCCGTCAGAAAAAGCCACATTGGCGAACCTGGCAGTGGATACCGGAATGCTCTGGCTGCGCCGGTTCAGGTACATTTCCATGATCCGCTTGGATGCACCCATCATGTTGACGGGATTGGCCGCCTTGTCCGTGGAAACACAGAAGTATTTCTGTGCGTCCATCTCCGCTGCCTGGCTCATGGTCTTGTCCGTATTGAATATGTTGGTGTCAATCATCCGCATCAGGGTATACGGATCCTTTTCCGAGCGGACATGCTTGAGGGCAGAGGTATTAAAGATGTAATCATATCCGCCGATTCGTTCCCGCTGGGCCCGGATAAAGCTGTCGAAAATGGGTGAACCGCAGTCAAGGGCAAAGGTGGCAAATTCACCGGTTCCATATCCCGTCGAGGACCGGATGTCGCGGACCACCTCCACCAGATTGTTTTCGCTGATGTCCACCACATGCAGAACCCGGGGATCCCGTAAAAAGAGTTCTCTGCAGATGGCAGAGCCGATGGTGCCGGCCCCGCCGATCACCAGAAAACGTGAGGAATGAATGATTTCAGCGAGCTTTTCTCCCCAGACCTTCATATCCTCCACAAACAGCGGTGCGGTTCTTCCAATCAGCGGCAAAATATGATCCATTGTCTCTGTCCTTTCGATTTTCTTTGTGGGCCTCAATGTTGGTCTTTTGCCGGACCCGCTCGGTTCTGGTCCAAATTTGACGAACTGTCGCAGCGCGACACGGCCTCTCCTTTGACACATTCGGGGCTTACAGGTACGCCTTCAGTTCATCCGGCACCGGCGGCAGATCCGAAAAGGCCTTTAGCCAGAGCTTTGAGTCCGGATGGATGACCGCCTCGGCGGTCATCAGGATCAGTTTAAAGTAGAGGCCCAGGGACCGGTGTTCCACATACCAGCACTCAAGTGCTCCCTTGTACGGCATGATGACCGCGTCATGGAACTGCTTTTTGTCCTCCACTTTCTGCAGAATTTCCTCTTCATTGCGAAACACAATGGATCCGATTCCGGATAGACCCGGAGCGAGATCCGCCAGTTTCCGCTTCACCTCATCCGAATACAGTTCAAACTGCGAGGGGACAATCGGCCGGTAGCCGATCACGCTCATCTGGCCGATGAGGATATTGATCAGCTGCGGCAGTTCATTGATCTTCGTTTTTCTCAGAAACTTGCCCATGGGCAGCATTCGGGGATCGTTCTTCTCCGTAAACAGCCCGCCGGGCAGGTTCGGGCTGTTCCTGAGCATGGTCGCAAACTTAAGGAGCTTAAAGGGCCTGTTCCCTTTCCCGATTCGCACCTGTCCGTAAAAGATGTCGTGCTCACCCGTCAGTTTCAGCCCGATCATAATCGGGATCATAAACGGCAGCAGGACTAGGATTGCCGCAAGACTGAACAGGATATCAAATAAACGTGTCATCTTTGCCCCCTGCATCTCCGTCCCTTTCCGCAGAAACGTTCCGGGATGCCTTATCGATCTTCGCTTTGTTCCGCATGTGGCTCGGCATCATGCATCTTTTGAATCTGCTTTTCATCAAATCCTTCCGTGCTTTCCTTCTGGAAAAGGATCTTCACCGTTTCAAAGAGAATCTGAATATCAAGCAGCAGGCTGTAATTGGTAATATAGATCAGGTCCAGCTTCAGCTTGTCCAGCGCAGAGGTATTGTACTTTCCATAGACCTGCGCATAGCCCGTCAGGCCGCCTTTCACCTTTGAGCGAAGGGAAAACTCCGGAATTTCCTCCGTGTACTTTTCCACATGTTCCACCCGCTCCGGCCGCGGGCCGACGATGCTCATATCCCCTTTCAGGATATTGAACAGCTGCGGCAGTTCATCCACCCGGATTGACCGGATGATTCGCCCTACCTTTGTGATCCGGTCGTCCTTTTCCCCCGCCGGATGCGGTTTTCCGTCCTTTTCCGCGTCCACGATCATGGACCGGAATTTGAGGATCATGAACCGCTTTCCATTCCTGGTGACCCGTTCCTGACGGAAAAAGACCGGTCCGCCGTCCTCCCGCTTGATGGCGATGGCGGTAATCAGCAGAATCGGGCTGGTAATCACCAGGGCGATGAGACTGAGCAGAATATCAAAAAAGCGCTTGATGGCCCCCTGGATCACCCCGATGCCGATATTCCGGCAGAGGAAAAGCGGGGTATCAATCAGATTCAGCTGTTCCGAGGACCGGACGATGACATCCGAGATCTTCGGCACCAGATAGGCCCGCTTGTTCATATCCAGGCAGAGTTTCAGAATCTGGTTTTTCTCGTGGGACGGAATATCATTGATCAGGACGGCATCATACGCCCTGATCTTTTCCCGCAGATTCGGTTCCTGATAATACGTTCTTGCCTCAATGTGATACTTGTAATTCAGAAAATCAATCTTCTTCTGCAGCACATCCGAATCAACCCGGTAGATCTCAAGAACCCGCAGCGGGTGAAACAGCTTCCGGTAAAGATCGACCATCAAAAGAGCAAGACCGCAGATGACCACGGTCTGCGCAACGGACAACAGCGCATAGCGCCACACCATCGCGCTCACCCACCGGGGCATGCCCAGAATGCCGACGGAAATCATCGTTTCCATCACATTGGTCGTCACAATGGTCAGCACAATCGACCCCAGCAGATTGGTCTTTCGCTCAACACCGATTTTGAATGCCCTGAGCCCGTGCCCGATCAGCACAAACAGCATGATATAAATGACTGTAACAACCGTAATATTGCCTGTTCCCAAAAGACGTCCTGTCGTGTTGTTGTCATTTACAAAACCGATCCATACGTACAGAAACATGAACGTGTTGATTGCCGTCATGATTACTGCACATATTCCTCTGAACACGTACTTGAATTCTGCTTTTCTCATGAAAGCTCCTTTACAAGCTTTATATTCGTCATTTGCACGAGCCGCTTTTTCTGCGGCCTGGATTCAGCCCTCTGTCGCTCCGCGGCAGGGCCATTCCTTTGCAGGCTTCATTCTTGTCATTTGCCCGAGCCGCTTTATCTGTGGCTGGAATTCAGCCATCTGTCGCTCCGCGGCAGGGCCCATTCCTTTGCAGGTTTCATATTCGTCATATGCTCAAGCCGCTTAATTTTGTGGCCTGTATCGGACCATTCGCTGCACGACAGAGCCACTATCCGGCAGACTCTCTTTTCTCAAAATCGTCCGGTCAAACGCATGTTCGGTCAGATAAAAGAATCACCGGACAGTTTCCTCTTCGGCCAATTTATTTTTACGGGCATCAGCCGATTCGCCCATTGTTCTCAAAAGCATCTGAAATATACACCGTGGTACATTTCATCATGAATATTATCGTGCTGCCGGCTCCAAAAACTCATACATCTCAAAGACGGCTTTCTCCTTTTCGACGTAGAATTTCAGCACATTGAGTTTCATTTCAAAAACCGTTTTGCAGGCAGCCGCTCCATTTTCAAATTCCCAGGTCTGGACCTCTGCCGTTTTCCGCAGGCTGGCTTCACTGTTTCCTGTGGTCCCGTTAAAAATAATTTTCACGGGTGATGTGCATTTTTCAATGATCGGATTCAGCTTATACGTCATTCTGTTCTTTCCTCCGTCTGCCGGACTGCTTTCCGGCATTTGTTCTATCTGTACCATCGTCTGGTTATTTTCACTGCTGTTTATGCGGTGCGCCTGTCTGACAAACCGACGCAGCGGCATCAGGACAACTATTCTCTTTCCCATCCAGAGCGGATACGGTTTCGCCAGGATCCGAACTTTGCCCCCTCATTCCCGGCAAAAAAAGAGACATCAAAAAGCCCACCGTCCATTTGACGGCAGGCCTCCTCTCACTCTGAATCTTCGTTCCTGCTTGCCGCTTTCATCAATGCAGCTTCTTTTTGAGAGTTCGCTGGACCTGGAATATAGGTTCACGTTAAGAAAAGTTCTGTACTCGTCTTTGCTCATGCATCGCTGAATACCCGCTCATTTCCAGAACTCCGTCCTGATCTGCTCTCCAAAAAACAGATCTGACTTACTGCCGCTGCCCGACATGATCCTTTTTCATTTGCTCAGCAGATATGTCCTGAACAAATCAACCTCTGTGTCCATTTGCTCTGGCAAATCCCGTCTGTTTCCCGGCATAGTGAACGACGATCTGTATTGTGCAGACATTCTGAATGCAACGCAATTCCATCTGAAACAGGCTTCTGAACATCCCTGAGAACCGGGAATTCCCAAATTCATTTTTAGTCTGTTTTATATTATACTATATGTCCCTTTTTGGGGCGTCATCGAAAACCCCGTTTTTTTCAGTTTTCAGACAAATTTTACCAGAATTGATCAACTTTTTTCCGGATTTGATCCGCTTTATACGATTCACGGCCCAAAAGCATGTCCCAACTCGTATTTTTCCCATTTCACACCGTCATTCTGACGGCTATCCACGGGGAAAAAACCAACGCTTCTGCCCACAGACCGCAAAGTTATCCCACATCTTCTAATTCGGTGCACCAAAGAATACCACAAGTCCTGTGCCTTGTCAATTTCGGCACCTTGCACAATAACGATTTTTTACGGTAAACCATCGGAAATTTGGCGTTTTTTTGCGAATACCCGATCTGATCCCGGATGAATTCTGCCCTTTTTGCCTTTTTCGTGTTTTCTGTTGTGTCATCGACTGCGGCCTGGTCTTTGGGCACCGCTGTTCTTCCAGTGCTCATATTCAGCAAATTGTCGCTGCGTGTCGAGCCCGCTCGTTCATCAGCAGCGGTCAGGGAATGGGCACCGATTCTTTTTCGGTGCCCATTCCCTGAGCAATCATCTCTGTCTGTTGAACCTGCTCTATGAACAGCCGCCTGGTCTTTCAGCATCGCAGTTTTGCCAGAACATCTGACAAGCTGCCGCTTTAGCACAATGTCCTTGTCATGCAGGGATGTGTTCAGGCTTCAGGAAACTGCAGCCAACAGGCATAGAGGGATTCAGAGCGAAGCAATGCTCATTGCTCAGTCGTTTTCATCCGTTCCCGCAGGGCATCTATCCTTGCCTGGTAATCCGCCAGGCCCTCCTCACGCTCCCGGTTTGCGCTGTTTCTGGCATCTTTTGCTTCCATCTGCATTTTCAGTGCCTCGCTGAAACCGGTAAAGGTGAGACGGCCCATTTTGACGGCGTCCTCTGTTTCCTCAAGCAGGGTACTGAGTCCGCTGGAAACATAGGGCTGTGCCTGATCCA
>DGWH01000155.1 GCA_002395225.1 Christensenella sp. UBA4263 | reverse complement strand
TTCAATATGTGAGGCAGGCTATACCGATCTATTCTATAGAGATCTGGCTGAATAAAGAGCGCAACGGAGTGACCGAAGAAACCGGACAAATAACAAGCGTTCACGGAGAAAGCCCCTTTCCGAGACCGCAACTGAGGATGGTTTTTACCGCTCTGCCATATAGCGTTTTAAAAGAAACAGGCAGTAATGCGGAAAAGTGAAGACTGAGTCGGTAATACCGATGTTTCCTGACGTGAATTTCAAACCGTGCCGGATGTCCGGGTAGTGTTCACTCCGAATCAACTGGGTCATGGATTTTGTCTGACCGTTGCCTGCTTTGATTTCAACAGGAAGCAGTTCACTTGCAGACCGGATGAAAAAGTCTTCCTCCAACTGGGAGTTTTCTTTCTTATAATAGACAAGCGGATAACCCTGCTTTGTCAAAGCTTCGGCAGCAAAGTTTTCATAGAGTGCGCCTTTATATACTCCCAGATTCCGCTTTGCCCGAATATCAATTTGTGATTCGTCATCAAGTGAGGCAACAAGCAGTCCGGTATCCGCAAAATAGACCTTAAACTTTGTTTCATCAATATTTCCCTTGATCGGAAGTTCAGGGAAACTCATGCAACGACAGATGTTGATGATACCGGCGTCTTCCAGCCACTCTATACACCCCAGATAATCTTTTGCTCTGGCACCGCGGGCAATTTGAGCATATTGAAACTTCTTATTCTCCTTTGCGAGCTGCGCCGGGATGGAGCGGAATACAGATATAATTTTAGCCTGATCCAGTCCTTCTGCATACTTTCTGGCGTCGCTTTCATAGTCCAGAAGAAGCTGGCGCTGCAGATCCAGCGTCCCTTCAAAGCTTCCCTGTTCCATATAAGTTGAAATTATTTTAGGCATTCCGCCGAGAATGCAATACTCGAGGAATAAACGGGAATAATGCTCATGTATGGCAGAAACAAAGCACTGCCCCTCCAGCATGTTCTGAAGCATTTCATCCACGACGGAATCATCATACCCATTTGCCCAAAGAAATTCTTCGAAATCCATCGAATACATCTGAAAGTCCGTCTTGTTTCCAACACTGATACTGTCAATATGATGATACTGGACTCCGAGCAAAGAGCCGGAGCATATCACATCGTAGCGACCGTCTTCACGAAAGAACTTCAACGAAGTGGCAATTTCCGGAAAAGCCTGGATCTCATCAAAGAAAAGAAGTGTTCTGCCCGGAATGAATCTCAGTGACGGATTAATTCTGGAAATAATGCGAATGATGCTGTCTGCGGAAAACCCGTCTTCGATGACAGCACGGTACTCCGGAGATGTAATAAAATTGATCTCGATAATGCTGTCATAATTTGAAGCAGCAAAGTGACGGATGCTCTCCGTTTTTCCTACCTGGCGTGCACCTTTGATGATAAGGGGGTATCGTTCGGGGGTATTTTTCCATTGGAAAAGACGATCATCTATCTTACGTTTTAAATATCGCATCTTTAAGACCCTCATTGATCCTGAAAAATGGCACTCAAACTGTCAGTTCAGTACAGGAGCATGTGCAGTATAACATTTTCATGAGCCACTTTCAAGATGTTATAACATTTTCATGAGCCACTTTTTCTGTATTTTTACATTTTCATGATCATGAAGCGCCTGCGGCAGTTTTGCCGGTCAAATGAAATTTGAAGTTCCGGTTTGCAAGAGTAAGTTCCAGTTGCCTGGAATTTGCAAAAGAAAGCGCTGAAAATGAAGGTCCGAAACAGAAGTAAGTTTTACAAATCTGGCAGTTAAGTTTGCAAGCCTGGAAATAAGTCATGCAAACGGGTTGAAATAGCAGTGTTCAGTGTGGTACTATACGGCTGAGATTACACTGGAAAACTGAAGAAAGGCATGCTAACGCGGAGGTCGAAGTTAGGGTTGGTTTTTCGCAAGAGTAACTGCGGCCCCCCAGGACAGCTCAAATTCACGTCGGAGATGGCGGGAATGGATTTACTTCAGCAGTTCAGGTTTGAGCGTAATCTCGCTCGGGTCAATGAGATGGGAATTGAGCGTTTCCAACACATCGGCCCCATATAGGAAGCTGAACAGCTGGTGTGGGGACTGGTCGTTCAGCTTCTTTCTTTTATAAGAATTGATGTGGTCCATCATGAGATTGACCTTTTCCTGCGTCAAGAACTCAAATGAGGTTCCTTTCGGAAGCACGCGGCGAATGAATTCGTGAGTCACTTCAATGCTGCCCTTCTGGTCAGAACGGCGGGGATCACAGTAGAACACGCGGGTACGGAGTTCTCCGGTAGCCGCATCGCACTCAATGGAAGACGGATCCGTGAATTCACTGCCCCGGTCAGTCAGAATGACAGGAAAGAGCTTTTGAAACAGCTCCATGCCGAGCTTGTCCTGGAGATCATTGAAGATATCTGTGACAGAACGAGCAGTGTTAGCATCCCGGAGGAAGGCTAACATCAGATTGCAGCTACAGAAATGAAGGGTAAGCAAAACCTTAGAGCTGTCCCGCGAACTCTCTACAGAATCCATCTCTACAACAGCAACATCAGGATTCTCTTCCTTGTACTGCTGGTAATCCTCGTAGGTTCTCCCTATGTGGCACTGCTTATCCACTCTGACCGGCTTTTTCCCTTTTCTTTTACGGTAGACCACCTTGCGGGGCAGGTCTATATTACCCACAGAAAACAGTCCGGCATCGATATAGTTGTAGATCGTGCGCTCGTCAAGCATGATGTCGTCTGCGTTGTTGGCACAGATATGATGGATAGACTGACCTTGCCGAATCAGTGGAGTGATGATGTCGTCTACCCGGCGGAGTTCTTCTGCGGTCAGGTTGATGCCCTGCCTGCTCTCACTACGGACAGTTTCATATTCTTTTTGTGCTTCCTTGCCATCATAAACCTGCTTTTTCAGAGTGCAGGAACGGATCTCTTTACAGGCATTGCAGGTATACGGCGGTTTTGAGAGCAGTCGGCATGTTTCTTCCTTGAAGTCTTTACAGTGCTTGAAGCAATTCTCACAGAGGCAGCAGTATTTACTTTCGCGCCACGAAAAGCCCTTGAAGCACATCTCGCCGCAGAGGTCGCCTTCGTGCAGACAATTTTTACGGTTCACACAAGGATTGTATGGCCTTGACCTGGTTCCGGTCTCCTTGATAATCAGGTGGCTGCGGATTTCCTTGGATATGGTGGAGCCGTCTCGGCCAATTAAAGCGCCGATCTCGGCAAAGGATTTACTTTCTTTCAGCCCTTTCTGGATTTCCACCCGATCATCAAGATTCATGTGCTTGTAGTTTGCCATGGTTATACTCCTGTTCTTCCGCCACCTCCGCTCTGCTGAAGTGTTCGATATTGTATCGCTTCGCGATGGGTTTGAATATGGGTTTATCGCTTTGTGTTTCAGAGAGGCAATAAAAAGGAGACAGCACCAACGTACTGCCTCTCTGAACCCGGTACGGCGCTCGGGTCGCTCCCCAGCGTTGCCCTATCCTCCGTACGGGGAAAGTGTTTTTATTGTATTTGATATGAAGGTTGTTTTCAATCCCTCGCTGCCATCTTTGCATGAGTAAGTGCGGGGACAAAGCTTATAAAACTTACTTCCAGTC
>DGWH01000028.1 GCA_002395225.1 Christensenella sp. UBA4263 | reverse complement strand
AAAGCACCGCCGAAGCGATGCTCTTAAAACCATATTATTGAATGTGTCACTTGTTCCGCTTTCCTGTATTCTTTGTTCCCCGGACTTCCTCATGATAGAAATAATCTACGATGACCGGATGTCCCTGCGGTACTCTGCCGTAGGGCATTTCATTATCAACAAAGAGGCAGTCATATTTCCTTGCCATTTCTTTGGCTTTTTCCTCCAGAGCTTTGAAATAACTGCGGTTGTGTTTGTTATAGATTTCATCATAAAGCGGCACAAGGTCAAAATGTTTCTCTGCTATATAATCCATAATCGTCTTTTTGAAGCTGCCTCGTAGGTTCAGGTTTTCCAGCCAAAACAGGTCACACTGACCCTTCACTCGCTCAAAAATCGCCTCAAAATCCGTGATGCCCGGAAAAACCGGCGCAACAAAACAGACGGTGCGGATGCCTGCATCGTAAACCTGCTTCATAGCCTCAAGCCGCCGTTTGATGCTTACAGCATTGTCCATATCATCTTTGAAATCCTCATCGAGCGTATTGATCGACCACGATACCGTGACCTGTCCCAGCTCCTTCAGCAGATCAATGTCACGAACCACAAGATCGGATTTTGTGCAGATTAAAATATCTGCGCCACTGCCTCGAAGCTGTTCCAGCAGTTTTCTGGTATTGCCGAACTGTTCCTCCTGCGGATTGTAGCCGTCCGTCACGGAGCCGATCACAATACGCTGTCCGGCAAATTTCTTTGGGTTTTTAATCTTCGGCCAATGCTTCACATCAAGGAACGTGCCCCATTCCTCCATGTGCCCGGTAAACCGCTTCATAAAAGACGCATAGCAGTATTTGCAGGCATGGGTGCAGCCCACATAAGGATTGACCGAATAACCGCCCACCGGCAGGCTGGATTTCGTCATGATATTCTTTGTCTCGACTTCTCCAATGAGGATACCGTTCATCTCTACTTTTGCCATTTTCTCTGTATCTCCAATACTTGATTGAACGCTTCCGGGAATTCCTGTACCATGTTTGCCTCGCCCACGATGGGAACAAGATCTTCTTTCATAAAAGCAGGGATGCCGAGAGCATGGGCCTGTTTCACAAGGGAATACGCCCATGCCGGAACTGTTCGTATTTTTTTGCTTTGCGCCCCGGTCATCGTCCCGACCACGATCCAGCTGATACCGGAGAGATCCACTTTGCCCGGATCGTCAAACAATGGCTCAAAGGTAACGTGATAGTGCTTTGCCCGGATATTGGCCTTAAGTGTGTCGATGCGCCACAACTCTGATTTTCTTGTGACAGTGACTCCAAACCATGCGTTTTCCAAGTCTGTCTCAAAATCCAGTAGGTCGGGGCGCTTTGACAAAAACAGGAATTGATGCTGCGGGTTTTCCCGAATCTTTGCGAATACCTTATCCCGCCACTCCGGCTGCCATCCCGCCAAATCGCTCATGCCAGTCAGCAGGAAATTCTGCGGGCGCTTCTTTTCCATCAGCCGCAGCTTATTCGGAAAAAACTCCGGCTTGCTGAAGTCATCAATCATATGGTAACGCTTTACATTATTTCGGGCATAACAGTAGGAACAGCCTACGGTACAGCCGATGACCAGATTCATGTTTTGAATATTGTCCTTAATGCAGACGCTCATCAGAGAACACCCTCCACATTTTTCAGGATGCGGTGGAGATAGTTCTCCAACTGCTCGATTTCTTCCTCAGAAAATCCCTTATAGTAAATGTTGCTGATTTCTTCTGTTACTTCATTATATTCTTGTTCCAGACCTTTGGCTTCTTCTGTAAGAAAAATGAGAATCTTTCTACGGTCTTTGTCGCCGCGATCCCGATAAATCAGATTTGCCGCCTCCATGCGGTCAAGCATACTGGTCAGCGTGGTCGTGGCAAGACCGGTCTCCTTTGACAGCTCACTGATGGGAACGCCATCCTTCTGCCAGAGGATATATAGAATCCTTCCCTGGGAGCCATTAAAAGCATCAATGTTTTTTTCGCTCAATATGCGTTCAAAAACACGTCCTCCGACCTGTTTGATCCGGGTTATCAAAAATCCGCCTTGTGTTTTCATATTGCCACCTCAAACCGCAAGGTGGCTATCCGCAGACAGCCGCCTTGTCCTTTCTTATTTCTGCTGCGCAGCCGCAAATTCAGCGTAACCTTTCCAGCCAAATACTGCATTCACATCTTCATCGCCGTAAACACCCTTGACATCGCAGAGGTGGACAACATGATCGTCCGCATCCATCGTCTGGGCAACAGTCGCATGAATGAGCAGCTTGCAAGGAACAGGAGCCTTGATATTTGTGCCCTCCACTTCCTGCATCGTCAGACCAACCTTAGCAGCCTTATCCGTATCACGTCCGGAGCAGGTGCCACAGCCAATCAGAGCGCCGGTCAGTTCAACGCCGGGAATGGCGAGAACAACTTCTTTTTTCTCAGCCAGCAGTTCCAGACTGTAAGCCCCTTTGTTCAGGGAGAACATGATCTTTCCGGGATTGGTGGACGCAAAAGCCCAGAATGCCAGAGTCGCAAGATTGGTGCTGCCATCCGGTTTCTCTGTACAGATCAGAGTCATGGAATTGGGAGAAGTGTAAGCAGGCGCATTGCTGATATTGATTTTGTTCATTGTAGAAACCTCCTTGTTTGATTTCATTCAGGATTATAC
>DGWH01000001.1 GCA_002395225.1 Christensenella sp. UBA4263 | reverse complement strand
GCATTTGCGAAAGATAAAGGGATAGCTTCTTGGCACAATAGTAATCTCTTCGTGATAAGAAAATTCCAGATCCAGATTGCGTCCGAAATAATGATCCTTTGCATAATAAGTTGCTGCTGTACACATCTTCATCTTCTCCTGTTTCTATAAAAAAATACCGAATCCATCTACCAAGTCAAACACTCTTGACGGCTTTATGTATTTTCCCTTAACATCAATGCTTCGGTCTACCGGTTTTTAATAAAGGTGACAACACGTTTAATTCTTTACAAATAAAAGATTATTCACAAACTTCACCTCTATATTTCTTCAAATTCCGATTTGTTGCCCTGTTTAATTCAACTTTGGAATTCATCGGATAAAGGACATGTCACTGATTCGTTTTATGATTCGTTTCCCGTCATCTCTCACAATCATCTGAGTCACTCCACCGGCAAAACCAGACATTTCACATGTGTTCAGCGACTCGGCTTCAAGGCCAAGGAACATCGAATTGAAAACGCTCAAAAGATCACCATGGGAAACGATGACGATGTTTCCCGCTTCTTCTGTCATTACCTGATCAAAAAAGGGCTTCAGTCTGTTCCATTCATCCCGTCGGCTTTCAGCATCAGAGAAAAGGCGGTCATCAATGGATTTTTCGTCGCATTCAAGGTTCTCCCGCAGCCATTGTACTGATTTTCCGCAGCACCGTCCGAGATTGCGTTCTCTCAATTCCTTTTTCACGATCGGCGCAGTCTGAAACCGCGATGCAATTCTGTCTGCCGTTTGTTTTGCCCTCTTCAGGTCAGAAGTATATAAAACGATTTTCTGACCATCCAGTTCCTGCCTCAGCTTTTCGGCAATTCGATCCGCCTGCAGTTTCCCAAGTTCAGTCAGGTTCCAGTCCGTCCATGAGCCTACCATCCCATTGATGTGGTGTTCTGACTGCGTATGCTGAACAGTGAAAATTTGCCTCATATTCGTCTCCCTGGTCGTTGGTCCGATCTGTTCAGTCTTTGGACAGATCACTTCCTGTGTCTGAACGGCGGTGATTTCTGCAGAAGTTACGAAGTTCGATCAGGCTTTTTCTGCGGGATGCAATCGCGGCTGTCTGTCCGTATGCGTTTTCTTCCGCGTGAAGGTCCATTTTGTGTCCGTTCTGAGAACGTCAGCCTCTGTCAGTCCCCGATCCGCAAACCAACCTTTTAACGGTTCATTCCCGTTCTGTTTCTCAGGTCCGGCAGCCCGGAAGGTCTCTGCCTGTTTAAAAGGATGGCTTCCAGACAAAAAGACCCTCACCGGAAGCAATCTGCCTTATCAGTTCCAACAGAGGTGAATCCGGATTAAATACAGTCAAATGCGTGTCATCAGGTTCGGAGAGGATCATGCTTTCGCCTGTCATGATATAGAGGTACCTTTTTTTCATCTCGCCGGCAATGTGCTCCGGGGAGGGATTGATCTCACCTTCATCTGCGATTGATATGTCCCTATAGCAATTCAGCTTCAAAATCAGGTTGATATGTTTTTGTTTTATCTCCTCTATCCGGCCACCCTGCAGGAAGTACTTTTCGACAGTGAAATACTGTCCGGGACTGTTTTCAGGCACTTGTGACGGCAGAATATCAACAATCCAGTATGGACACTGAAGCAGTTCATCTACCGTTTTCTTCATTCATAAACCTCCACAAACTGCAATTCGCCGTCAGTCAGATCCTTTCAGGCTTATCTACCGATGGATGACCAGCACCGGAGTATTTCGTAAAGCTCATCAAAAGAGGAAGCACAGTCGTTGATATCGTATGCCGCCATCGCTTCCCTGATATTTCCGGATGGCATGAACCATACAGAATCCAGAGCCGCATTTTTGGCCCCGAGCATATCTGAGGAAAGAGAATCGCCGATCATCATGCAGGAGGTTTTCGGCTCCCCGATCCGGTCAAGACAGACAGCAAAGAAAGCCGCGTCAGGCTTTGCCACGCCCAGTTCATCACTGATAAAACAATCATCGATATACTGATCAAGGCCCGTTGACACAATCCTGCCTTTCGCGTTTGCCGCCACACCATTGGATGCAATATAGATTCTTGCGTTCGGGATATTTTCCTTTATCTTTTTCACAAATTCCAGTGCACCCTCCATCAGCACGCCGTTCATGGACATGGTCCGGATGAAATCGTCGTTGATCTTCAGAGGATCAGGCCCGGCGGTGTCCATTCCGTATCGGCAGAAAACATCCTGAAATCGCCTTGTAAAGAGCTCTGTTCTTGTAATGGTGCCTTTTTCAAATTCCAGCCAGAGCGCTTTGTTGCAGGCTTTGAAGGCCCGGTAGATCTCATCTGAAAAGGAAAAACCGTTGGACCTCAGGACGATATCAAGTGCGATATACTCAGAGGCATGAAAATCAAGAAGAGTCTGATCAAGATCAAACAGAAAATTGTGATGCATCAGGTCCTCCGGTATATATGCTGCGCGTACTCAGGATTTGCTGGTTTGGGGAAAACTGGAATTCTCCCCTCAGTAACAGCCATTGCATTTCATCTTTTTGTGAAATGGAAATGAAGGAATGAAAGTATTCCTTCGGGCAGAAAATAGGCACACCACGCAACAAGCGCAAGCCTTCCACCGATTCCGCTGCCGCCGGAGGACATCCTTGCAAACATTCCCGTAATCGGCATAAACGTGCAGCTGAAGTAAAATACCCCGTGGATCATCAGCAGCGCTTTGAGCCACTTATCTGCCTTGTTCTTCGGCTTCATTGACAGTCCCGTGAAGAATGAAGAAAGTGCCATTACACCGTAACCGAGCAGATCGAAGTTGAAGATAAGCCCAAACCTGTTGAATTCCAGCAGCTTTGCCGCCTGTTCATTCAATTGTTCGTTATTGACCGTCGTCAGCTGTGTGAAATAGACAAGCATAATAAACGTGCTGTATACTGCCGACAGGATCAGACCGATATTCGCGGCGACTTTGCGGTCACTTTCGCACTCATTGTGCAGACCTGCCGTCATCATGATAAACCCGACCGGCAGGATAAGACAGACAAAATAGCTGCCCATGGAAAAATTGATGATCAGAAATATGGCGAACAAGAATACTGTCACTGTTACGATTGCCGATCCTGCTTTAGCGATTTCCCTGTTTAAATCCATTTTTTCTCTCTCCTCCAATCTCGGATGATCAGCTTATGTGCTTTTTCAATTCTTCCCTGACTTTTTTCAAATCACTGCATGTCAGCAGCGGGATCAGGCTGTTAATCTCTTCAATGCTCTTATCCCATCACCTGAACTGAAGAAGCAGGCTAATCAGTTCATCATCAAAGCGTTTCCGCAATGCTTTTGCCGGATTCCCGGCCATGATTGTGTATGGTTCAACGTCACTTCCCACGATACTGGATGCGCCTATAATCGCTCCGTCTCCAATTTGGACGCCGGGGAGAATAACGGCATTCTGACCAATCCATACATCATTCCCAATCACGGTATCCCCCTTGAACGGCATATCGGATGCGGCAGGCGGCTCCATATTCCATCCCTCAAGCGTGTAGAACGGGAACGTGGAAACGGCGTTCATCTGATGATTCGCATCATTCATTACAAACTCAACGCCGGAGGCAATCTGACAGAATTTCCCGATGATGAGTTTGTCTCTGCTAAAGGGATAAAAGTGTGTCACATGGCTTTCGAATTCTGAGTCAGCGATATACGTGAAGTCGCCGACAATGATATTGGGATTTTTAATCGTTGGCTTGACATAGATCTCTTTTTCGTATCCGGCAACCGGATGGATCGTATGGGGATCCGGCATTTTCCCGTTTTTCATTCTGTGCTCCCTGTTTTTTGTATACACTATATCACAATAATCAGCGGGACGGTAGAGCTTATCTCTGTTGCCGTGCAAATTTTAAAGCGCGCCGCTTCCAAAGAAACAGCGCGCCTGATCATCTCCGTGATGTGACACTTCCCGTCACAGTTCGGCCGGAAATCCAGTCCGGTTCGTGTATATCCTCTCATGCCCTGGCAAGTCAACAGACGCGGAAGGCCTGCTCATGTATCTCAACCGGCAGCCCATCCGGATCTTTAAAGAAGGTCATCGGGTCGAATCGGCTCACAGGCGATTCCGGCGTTCTCCAACTCACGGAAAGTCTCCTCCACAGATGAGTAAGCAAATAAAAAGAGCCCTGCAAATGCAAGGCTCTTTG
>DGWH01000020.1 GCA_002395225.1 Christensenella sp. UBA4263 | reverse complement strand
ACTTCGCTAAACTAAACGACATTGGTACCCTATGCACCGTCTTTCCGGTGCTCCTGCCGGATACTGCAGGGCAGGCCCGCTCCATTGAGTCCTGCCCTGCGGCATCCGGCACCGCTCTCCGGACAGGGACAGAAAGATGTACTTCGGCGGTGAGACCTGCGGTCTCACCTCTTTTCTCTGCCTTTCCGGCCTATGCAGTGCTGATTTTTCACGACACCCTTCACGGAACTTAAGAAAAATACCAATTTATTAGAAATGACAGAAAAACGACATTCTGTATCTTCCTTTTTTCCGCAAAACTGTTATAATAGCGTTTCAATAAACTGAAAGGAAGACCAATCCATGCGTAAATTTGTGCTCCTTCTTCTGGCAATTTCTCTGCTGTTCGTTTCCGCTTTCGCTGTGGCTGAAAACGCAGACGTGCAGGAGGGAGTCTACACCATCTACAATGTGACCGGTGAAAAGGTCACCTCTCTCACCCTCACCGACAACGTAACCGGCGAGTCCACCGGCAACATGCTGGGCGAGGACGGCCTGGGGGACATGAGTGCGGTGCCGGTTACCCTGACACTGCCTGCCAGCGAAGACGGAAACCATCGTTACACCCTCGAGTTTGTCACCGAGAGCGGTTATGAAGGCAAATTCGAAACCCTGAGCATTGAAACCGTTCCGATCTCCCTGATCGCTGCCGATGCCATGACCGGTGCCACCCAGATCGCCTTTAAGGTGCCCGAGCTGACCGGCGAATATACCATTTACAACACCACCGGTGAAAAAGTCACCTCCGTGACCATTACCGACAACATCACCAAGGAAACCAGCGACAACTTCGTCGGTGAGGAAGGCCTGGCTGCTGACGGCGTGCTCAACCTGACCCTGACCCTGCCGGCGGATGAAGACGGAAAGCATCGTTTTACCCTCGCGTTTGTCACCGAGAGCGGCTATGAAGGCAAATTCGAGACCCTGAGCCTTGAGACTGTTCCGATCTCTCTCCTCGCTGCCGATGCCATGACCGGTGCCACCCAGATCGCCTTTAAGGTGCCCGAGCTGACCGGCGAATATACCATTTACAACACCACCGGTGAAAAAGTCACCTCCGTGACCATCACCGACAACATCACCAAGGAAACCAGCGACAACTTCGTCGGTGAGGAAGGCCTGGCTGCTGACGGCGTGCTCAACCTGACCCTGACCCTGCCGGCTAATGAAGACGGAAAGCAGCGTTTCACCCTCAAGTTCGTCACCGAGAGCGGCTATGAGGGCAAATTCGAGACCCTGAGCCTTGAGACCGTTCCGATCTCTCTGCTCTCTGCCGATGCCATGACCGGCGCCACCCAGATTGCTTTCAAGGCACCTGAGAAGTAATATAGATTCCCGAGATCCTTCCCCCGCGGAAGGATCTCTTTTTTTCTCCCCGGATTGTCCCTCTTTTGTTAAAAACACGAATCTTTATTGCATAAAACCATTAAATATTCGGAAATTTCCGCCAAAATCTGCATTTTTATGATTTTGCACTTTCATTTCCGTTCAATTCATGTTAAACTACAGGCGTTTGTTTTTCAGTCCTTCCTTCCGGGACGGACGATTAATCGATCGAGGTGAATATAATGGAACGCGTTTATAACTTTGCACCCGGCCCCTCCATGCTGCCGCTTCCGGTACTTGAAGAGGTTCAGCGCGATCTTCTCTGCTATGGCAACACCGGCATGTCCGTCATGGAAATGAGCCACCGCTCCAAAATGTATCTGGACATTTTCCAGGAGACGGTAGAAGATCTGAAAGATGTGATGGGGATTCCCGAGGGATATAAGGTTCTCTTCCTTCAGGGCGGCGCCACGGCCATGTTCGCCGCGGTAGCCATGAACCTCATGTGCGGCGGAAAGGCCGACTATGTGGACAGCGGCAATTTCGCCCACAACGCACTGGTGGAAGCCAAGAAATATGGTGAGGTCAACGTCGCCGGTTCTTCCCGTGAGGACAACTACACCCATATTCCCGCCTATACCCTCAGTCCGGACGCCAGCTATGTCCATATCACCACCAACAATACCATCTACGGCACCCGCTGGTCCAAGCTTCCGGAAACCGGAAATGTCCCGCTGGTGGCGGATATGTCCTCCAATATCCTGAGCGAGGTCTATGACGTCTCCCGGTTCGGTCTCATCTATGCCGGTGCCCAGAAAAACGTGGCGCCTGCCGGTGTGGTCATTGTCATTGTACGTGAGGATCTGCTGGGTCATGCCATGCCCATCACGCCGAAGGTCATGAACTTCAAGGAGATGGCCGACAAGGACAGCATGCTCAATACCCCGAACTGCTTCGGCATTTACATTGCCGGACGGGTCTTTAAGTGGATCAAGGCACAGGGCGGCGTTGCGGCGCTGGAGAAGGTCAATATTGAAAAGGCCAATCTCCTCTATGACTTTATTGACAACAGCCGTCTCTTCAAGGGCACAGCCGTCAGGGAAGACCGGAGCCGCATGAATGTCACCTTCGTCACCGGTGATCCGGATATGGATGCCCGTTTCTGCAAGGAAGCCGCGGCAAAGGGCCTTGTCAATGTCAAGGGACACCGGATTGTGGGCGGCATGCGTGCCAGCATCTACAATGCCATGCCGATCGAAGGCGTCCGCGCCCTTGTCAGCTTCATGAAGGAATTCGAGCAGGCCAACGCCTGATTCTGTTTCAACCCGGACCGCCTTCGGGCGGTCATTTTATCAGGCGGGAAGCACCTGTCCGACATCCCTGCTTCTTCTGGATGCACCGGCCGATGCCGCCTTTCCTGCTTCCTGCCTCACTCCGGACCAACCAGCCAAAAAAGGTGCGGGCCCTTTGCCCGGCCAAGACTAAAGCCGCTCCGGCAAAAGCCCAAAATCGAGGTCTGCATAAGAGGCCCTGTTGCGCAGCGACAGTTAAGTCAAATCCAGGCCTCATGCAATGCTGCTCCGGCAAAAGCCCAAAATTGAGGCCTGCAAAATAGGCCCTGTCGCACAGCGACAGTTAAGTCAAATCCAGGTCCCATGTAATGCTGCTCCGGCATATGATCAACAGTGAGGCCTGCAAAAGAGGAGAACCATTATGGAATATAATATTAAAACACTGAATTCGATTTCACCGGCGATTTATACCGAACTGCATTCCAATTACCATGTGTCGGATAATTTTGATGCGCCGGATGCCATCCTTGTACGCTCTGCATCCATGCATGAGATGACCATTCCTTCCAGTGTCCAGTGCATTGCGCGTGCGGGTGCCGGCACCAACAACATCCCGATCGACGCCTGCAGCGAAGCGGGCATCTGCGTTTTCAATACCCCCGGCGCCAATGCCAACGCCGTGTGCGAACTGGTCATCGCCGCTATGCTCCTCTCCTGCCGGAACATTATCGGCGGAATCGAGTGGGAAAAGGAAACCCAGATGGACCAGGGCGACAAGCTGGAGAAGAACGTGGAAAAGGGCAAGAGCCAGTTTGTGGGCCCCGAGCTCCGCGGAAAGACCCTGGGCGTCATCGGCCTGGGCGCGATCGGCGTCCTGGTCTCCAATGCCGCCGTGGCCCTTGGCATGAACGTCATCGGCTATGATCCCATGATCTCCGTTGATCACGCCTGGAAGCTGTCCCGCAAGGTTCATCGGGAAACTTCCCTTGACGCCGTTTTTGCCCAGAGCGATTTTCTGACCGTTCACGTGCCGCTGAACGACAAGACCCGCGGGATGATCGGCCAGCGTGCCCTTTCCCTGTGCAAGAAGGGCGTCCGGATCATGAACTTCTCCCGCGGCGGTCTGGTGGATGAAGAGTCCCTGATCGCGGCCCTGGGGGATGAGCGTGTTTCCCATTACGTGACCGATTTCGGCAGCGAAACCCTCCTCAAGACCGAGGGCGTCATCTGCCTGCCCCACCTGGGTGCCTCCACGCCTGAGAGCGAGGAAAACTGTGCGGTGATGGCCGCGGCCCAGACGCGCGACTACCTCGAATCCGGGATTATCCGCAACAGCGTCAACCTGCCGGCTGTGGATCTGGCCCCGATCACTAAGCCGCGCCTTCTCTGCATCCACAGCAACATTCCCAACGTTCTGAGCGCCATTACCTCCGCCGTCTCCGGTTTCTCCCTCAACATTTCGGATCTGGTGAACCGTTCCCGCGGAAATATGGCCGTCTCTGTGCTGGACATTGACAATCTGCCGGATGAACATAAGGATGAACTGCTTGAAAAGATCTCCTCCATTGCCGGCATGAAGCGTGTCCGTCTTCTGACACTCTGATCATCCCTCCAGGCTTCCCTTCGGGGAAGCTTTTTTAATTGGCCCCTCAGGCCATCCGATGCATGTGCCCGCATTTCTATTGACTGAATGCCTGAATCATTGTATCATGACCTCATATTCTGAATGACACCTCACGGAAAGGATGATCAGCATGGCACCAAAAAAGAATCACAGCGCCGGCAAGGATCCCTTCGACTTCAGCGAACAGATTGAGGAGCTGGAGGCTCTCCTGGATGAGGAGGAAGATGATACCAAACGTGAAATCTTGAAAGGGATTCTGTATCAGTACCGCTATAATGTCAATGACTATTTCGAAAAGATGGAAGAAAAGAATAAGCGATTTCCCCTGATCCCGCCCCCGCCCCCACGCGGCTCCAAAAAGGATGCGATCCGTGAAACCTATGAGATATCGGAGTATTTCAGGAAGAATCCCAAGGGTTCTCTGAAGATTGTACGGGGCACAAAACCCATCCGGAAACTGCTTGAACGCATGGATGACTCTGACCTGTACAATTACTGCAAGTATGTTCAGGAATATGATGTTCTTCTGACAAACTCGCGGACAAAATGGATCGAGGCCATCCATGAGGCTTATTTCAGGGATCCCTCCGTCTTTCTCTACTGTGTCGACCCGGAACAGATGGATGATGTCCTCTCGCTGCCCGAACTGGCCGATGAGGGAACGGAATACACGGGAAAAGCCATGCCTTTCCTGCCGCTCTCCTGCCTTGCCACCTTCGATCTGAAAACAGCCACCCTGACACTTGCCAGCGATTATGAGGAGCTTTTCAGCAAGATCACCCCGTCAAAGCTGAAGCATGCCAATAAACGTGTTAGAGAGTTTGACCCCGCCATGGATGTGCTGATGCACCATTTCGGGCTTATTGAAATGATCGAGGTTCCCGGCCTTCTGAAAGATCTCTTCCAGATTGAAATGTCCGAAAAGCTCTGCTTCTCCCTGATGTATTTCCGGCTCTCCATTCCGAAAAAATATCAGACCCTGACCAATCTCAGGGACGGAAGACATTTCATCTCTGAGATCGGCCTGGATCTGAACAAAATCATGCCGGGCATGAACGTGGGCGAATTCCTTGTCCCCTATTTCCCGCCGAATCAGTATCAGCTGGAACAGTGGAAGAAAACAGGAAACTACATGGATGTCTATCCGGGCTGGTCCTACCTGCTGGGTTTCCTCGCTCTCCATATGGGGATGAAAATGGAAGAGGCCAAAGACGAGTGTGATCTTTACTACCAGGATGTTCGAAACGGTGCAACGCTGAATGAGATGATGGAGGACCTGATGGGATCCAGCGAGGGAAACAGGCAGCTCATTCCCCGGATGATGATCTGGGAATGCGCCCTCCACTGTGTGCTGGGAACCGCTCTTCCCGGCCTGAAAGGCGCCAATCGGATTGTCACCTCGCAGATGATGTATTTCATGAAGGATGACTCCTTCGTTGATAATCCTGTCAAAGCCGAAAACATCAAGCCGGATACGCACATCGAAAAAATGCCCGAGAACCTTCAGCGCGAACTGGGCTCCAGGCTTTTTACCCTTGAAACCACGGATCTTGAACCCATCAAAGGCATCGTGGACCTGTATCCGGACAACATCGATCTCAATTATATTTACGGGGTCGCCAACGAACGCCTCGGCCGGCTTGGGCAGGCCATTGAGATATTTGAAAAAGTGGACCGCCTGATGAAGGGAAAAGATCCTCTCCTCAAGAGCATCATCCAGCTCTGCCGGGATGGAAAAATCCGGAAACCCGTGTCGATTCGTTCCGACGGCACCCTGATCCTGTGACCCTTTTCCTCATCAGCAAAGCCCCCGCTGTGCGGGGGCTTTGACATTCTTTGGACTGCTCCGAAAGACAGAAAAAGGCCCGGACCATTGGTCCAGGCTTTTCGCCGTGATTCCTTTGCAGGTGAACATTTTGTCCCACGGCAGAGGCGAAGCAGTTACAGCTTTGAAAGAACCTCCCTGTCACATTTCCGATAGAAAACCAGTGACAGGACCGCCGAAACGATTTCCGCGATCAGGAACGCCCACCAGACCGCGTCCACCTTTCCGACCACTTCCTTCAGCAGCCAGGCGGCCGGCAGCAGCACGAACAGCTGGCGGCTCAGTGAAATGAGCAGGCTGTACGTGCCTTTCCCGATCGCCTGAAAAAAGTTGCTCAGGGTGATGCCGATGGAGGCGACCAGGAAATGCCAGCTGATAGTCCGAAGGGCCGTGATGCCCATCCGGGTCATGGCCCGGGTTATCTCCGAAGCGGAATCCCCCGATTCAAACAGGCTCATCAGCTGTCCCGGGAAGATCTGGAACAACAACAGTCCCAGAAACAGAATCGTAATGATCCAGAGCCAGGCAGTCTTGATGGCGGAATAGACCCGCTCCTTCAGCCGTGCACCGAAATTGTATCCGATGATGGCGATCATGCCGCTGCCCAGACCGAAAACCGGCATGAACACGAAGGACTGAAGCTTGAAATACACATTCAGCACGTTGACCGCCGCGTTGCCCTCCGCAAAGCCGGACAGAATCCCGTTCATGCCCACGTTCATGACCGAGCCGATGGCCTGCATGACAGAGGAGGGAAGGCCGACGGCAAAGATATCCTTGAGCACCGGCCAGCGGACATCGAATTCACGAGTCTCCAGTTTCAGCTCGGCATTCTTTTTCTGGTTAAACAGGAAGCCCACCAGGGCACTGACATGCTGGCCGATGACCGTCGCAATGGCCGCCCCGGCCACGCCCATCTTCGGGCAGCCAAGCAGACCGAAAATCATGATGGGATCCAGGATAATGTTGGTCACCGCGCCTGCCAGCTGGGTCAGCATGGACAGGGTGGTATTCCCCGTGGCCTGCAGCATCCGTTCAAAGTTCACCGAAAGGAAGATGCCCAGGCTGAACGTCGTCACAAGTCCCAGATACCGGGTTCCCATGTCGCGGATAATGTCCGCGTCCTGCAGGTTGGGGGAAACCAGCAGGCCCATAAAGGGGCCGACCAGGAACTGACCGATGAGGAAAAACAGCAGGAAGCACGCCACCTCAATCACCAGACCGTTCCAGGCGGCCTGCCGGGCTTCCTCTCTTCTCTTTTCCCCCAGTTTCCGGCTGATCAGGCTGTTAATGCCCACGCCCATTCCCACCGAGCCCGCGATCATCAGCATCTGAATGGGATAGCCGAGGGACACCGCCGTCAGGGCATTGGGGTCGAATCTGGCAACAAATATGCTGTCCACCACGTTGTAAAGCGCCTGAACCAGCATTGAAATCATAATCGGAATTGAAACCTTGGGAATCAGCCGTCCCATGGGCATCGTTCCCAGTATTTTGGATCGTTCGTCTCCTTGCATTTCTGCCTTAAAGCCTCCCTGAAATGAACTAGCGCGGCATAATAGCATGTTCTCCGGCTGCCTGTCAAGGCTAAAAAAAAGCCCGCCCGATTCCACCGGAGCATTATCACTGAATCCGAAATTGACTTTTGCCGCGCCGTACAAACCTTTCGGACCATCTAAAAGCAGCCGCTTTCCTGTCCCGGAGCCGGGCAGGAATTCCTCATGGTTCTGCCTGTCCCGGCCAGTGTCTGAAAAACTGAGGATCCGACCATCTCTGAAACATATTCCCGCTCAATGCGCCGGGCGATACATTGTCCCATCCGCCCGGGATCCGGCAGCTGCCGTCGCAAAAGCAGCTTCATGCTCTGTCTGCCGGCTCCTCCATTCATCTGCAATCCTGAATTCCACAGATCGCCAGTGCCCTGAAAAATGAACGTGCCTCCTGTCCATCTGACAGTCCGGAAACAGATCCATCCCCTGTTTCGATGATTTTCCATGTTCCGTCTTCCAGTTCTACATAATCCACCGTGTAAAAGACACTGTCAAGATCCTTCCATTTCAGCGCGAGTCCCTTCGGAACCTCCGGCACTGTATCAGGCTGAAGCGAATTTCTGCATATACTGAGGATTTCATGCTGAAAATAGAAAACCCTGTATTCATTGGTTTTCCCTGCATAGTGTTTCAGCGGAAGAAACTCTTTTATGCAGATACCGCCGGTCAGAAGATTGGCCCTGTAATGATAGAACACTTCCATCCACCGGTCAAATGCCTCCTGCGTGATGGTTTCATCAAAGAATGACGGAAACTCCGTTCCCTTCACCGACTTCACATAATCCTTCACCATGAAACGCCTAAACGATCTTTTCAGCTGTTCCACATCGATCCTTTCGTACAGCGGAAAGGTCATTATCCTTGCAGTATCCTCCTGAATCTGCGGATAGATCATTGGAAACAAATGCATTCGTTCATACATTTCAGGTGTCGTCAGAAGATGAATGTGCCGCTGTGCCAGCCGCGCGAAGAAGTCTTTGTACTGATCCGGTTTCATCATCCATCCGCGATAAACCGCACAGACATCCGTCTCCGGTTTCTCTGACAAACGAAACCTGTTTTCACTCAGCCATTCATCATAGCCAAACAGAACCGGGTGAAGCAGTGAATTGTCACAGACCGCTTCATATTCCCGTACAAATTCCTCATCAATTCAATGGATATCTCCATAGGCAGATGGAAACAGAATCATCACCATCGTTCATCTCCTTCCCGGTACCGTTCCTTCATTCCCCGAAGTCGGCACGCATCTCTTGTCCTTCATTTCCCGTCCGTTCTGCCTTCACATGATTCCGCCGCTTCACGCTCGTTTCACGGGATGATACGACCCGACTGCATGGTGCGGCAATTCATGGGTATGTGCCACTTTGTCAACTTCCTCATTCTCTGTCCGTTTCCCCCATCGGTTGATCTCCTTTTCCCGGGCAGACCCGTCAGCTCTGCTTCTTTGCAGGCCTCACAGTTGTCATTTGCCGGAGCGGCACTTGCATGAGGCCTGGATTTGCCTAACTGTCACTGCGTGACAGGGCCTCTCCTTTCCTCCGGTTCTGTTTCCGTTTCGCAGGACTATGCCCGTGTCTTTGAAACCGGCCCGCATTCGCTCATTTGACAGGAGTCCGCCAAAATCAGTATAATAGCACGCGATCGGATTTCCGGAACGAATAACCGGAACATCCTCTGTTTCTGCCGCCAGCCTATCTACGGGCCACGGCAGCACCGCAGTGACACATGATCACGATAATGCCCAACGGAGGTTTTTTATGGATCTGAAAACATTTCAGAAACGTCTTGAAAAGAGCGAAAAGAACGTAAAGCAGCTTCATTCCTTTATCGCCGAAGCGTCCAAAGCTGCCGATGCCGTCCGCAAGAACAAGAAATCTGCCATCAAATCCAGTTCCAGACAGATCGAAAAGTATTCCAGCAAACTGGAAAAGAAGCTGAATAAGGCCTGCATTAAGGAAATAAACGATCTGAAGGCCGACAGCAGGGAGATGGAGAAGCAGCTTGATGCGGTCATCAATGAAGTGACCGAGGCTGCACTGTTCGCTGACAAAAAGGAAGCGCAGCAGATTGAGCAGGAGTTTTCCGACTTTGTCAAAGAGATGGATGCTGCCGGCGAAAACGTTCAGGGGGCCATGGACAATGCCTGTGACATTGATTCCCTGCTGCTCAAGGCACAGATGAATGTCAATGCCGCTGAGGAACGCATTGATGGCGACCTGTCCAAAAAAGACAAGGCGGCTCAGGAAACCCTGCTTGCCCAGCTGCTGGATTACGCGGATGCATGCCAGGAGCTGATTGCCGTCATCGCGCTTGAGGCAGGACAGATCATTCTTGAATCCGCACTTAACCCGGATCACCTTTAAACGCATTCATAAAGCCATGGCAATTGCCACGGCTTTGTTTTTTCAGTTTTCCGTCAGTTCCGGGGCATCCGGATACTCTTTTTTCCCCTCACGCTTTTCAAACCTTTCTCTTACCTGCGGTTTCACCCGCTCCAAAATAAACCCGAGGATGAAATCATAGAATTCCGTCGGGACATACACCTGAAACGGCAGAATATCCACAAGAAGGATCATGTCCTTCGTGCGTTTCAGGCTGATCCTTTCAATGCTGTCAAAGCGAATCATCTTATTATCGTCCCATTTTTCCGGTACCTTGTATGCCGGATTCCCCATATGCACGGTAATAAACGTTTCATTCATATAGTACGGAATCCTGTACCTGCCCCCCGTAAAAAGAGCGCTGAGAAAATAGATCAGAAGCGCCAGAGCCGTGCAGAGCAGACTCATCCCGCCGGCCACGGGAAGCACAATTGTCATATCCAATTTTGCAAAATATCCATACCCGGCAAAAATCGCCATCAAGACATAAATCGGTACCAGGATATACACCAGCATCGACCGATTCCGCAGAAGGTCCATCCGGTATTCCCAGAGCCATGCTCCCTCAGGATCTTTCATGATCCGGCCACGACTGACTCTCATCTTTTTCCCCTTCTCCCGATCCCGGGATTTCCGCCCTGTTCCGACAACCCTTTCGCTGATTCTTTCCTGTACGGCAAACGCGCCGCCGTTCTGAATCCGGGGCAGAAAAACCCCGGATTCCTGCCATCAGCCAAACAGACGCGCGCTCTGTTCACGAATCTTCCCGCATTCCTCAGGGAAGATGGTTTCATGTCTCGCCATTTTTTCCTTGGCATCAAACATGGTCCACGGCCAGTCCGTTTTGCTGTAATCCTTCAGCTGCAGGGTATTTCCGCTGACGAAAAACTCTGTCGGCCCGACAAAACGGCTCAGCGTATTATAATAATTCTGCAGCAGATCCAGATACGCGGTTTTCGTGGCATTGCTCGTCATGATCAGCAGAACCGGAATCAGACGCTCATTGCAGCACGGATTTTCCATATTGTACGTCAGGTTCTGGAAGATCAGGCGCTCATACAGTGCGCGGAATGAAGCGGTCAGTTCACCCAGGTAATTGGGCGAACCGATGATCAGCCCGTCTGCCTCCCGAATGGCATCCAGCACCGGCGTAAGTCCATCCCGGCAGATACAGTGTCCCTTGAATTTTTCCTTCTTGCAGCCAAAGCATGAAATGCACCCGGTATATTTATCCAGCCGGTAAAGATCAAATTTCGTTACCGTGGCCCCCGTGGATTCCGCCCCTTTGATGGCCTCCGTGATCAGTGTATCCGTATTCCACTTCATCCGTGGTCCCGCATTGACCGCTACGATTGTTTTCCCCATTTTCCCGTTCCTTTCTTCCTGCGTGAATTCCGCTTCGTTAAGCCTCTCTTCGCCGTTTCTTCAGAGCCGCAGCCGAATCTTCGGACACCGCTGCTTTTCCGGCGCTCCGCTTGGGCAGACTGCCCTCTTTGGCTTAAGGCTGCTTTGAAAAGCCGCCCCCCTGTCCTTTCTCTTTCCGGCAGTTCTTTCCTGTACCTGCTCCATTTTAACGCATCAGGTCCTTTTTGACCAGTCCTGAATCAATTCGTTTTGCTGATCAGTGATCCGGAATCCTGAATAAAAACCGGCAGGTTTCCCTGCCGGTGATGAACAGACATCCGGATTATTCCGCCGAATTGACAACCACTATCCTGCCCTGACCATAGGGATCCGCATACTCCTCCCCGATCACGCCGTTCAGAGGTCCGGTGATATAATCAATCAGCAGCTGGTTATCTAGTTTGCCCTCCTTCACAAGCACTTCGGCGCCCTCAAACATGGTATAGCCATTCCCGTTCTGCAGCAGCTGAATATCCGGGCCTGCCAGATTATAACTGGCGTCCGGATCAAGCGGCCTGTCGCCAACAACGACGTTGCGAACCCGGCGTTCCATGGTTTCATCCACATGATGAAACATGTTGCCAACGATCACACAGGGGGTCGGAATGGTGGGATCCACCTCAAACGTCATCCCAGCCACCTGGTTAAATCCGCCGAACGGTCCGGGCAATGAATGGACCGAATATTCAAGCGCATCCAGGATCTGCTGGCCGGTCACGCGAATGACGGTCAGATAATCGTTAAAAGGCAGGGTTCTCAAAATCTCATGCAGGGTAACATTTCCCTTTTCAATCGACGCCCGGATGCCGCCCCCGGCGACAAAGGCAATATCCGCATCGCCGGCCTGATTCAGATACGCATCGGCGCAGAGGTCACCCAGATTGGTCTCCGCATTCCGGATAATCCGGACAGGCGAACCATCTTCCATCCTTGCAACCGGATCATTGATCATGAGATCAGCCGTACTTGAGGCAACCACCTCCTGCAAGGTTTGATTCAGTTCATCCGATTCCGCATGAACGGCATCCGCGGCAGGATTCTGCAGATTCAGCAGTTCAGGAGCAGAAATGTCCTGTTTCCAGGGAAACAGTTTGGAGGAAATCCGCCCGTCTCTTGAAATCGTCAGTGAGCCGATCTCTGAAAATTGCGTCCCGCAGCCGGAACGAACGACTTCCCTGCCGTCCCTGTTCTTCATGACAACCTGATCCGTGTCATGCGAATGCCCATCCAGAAGAGCATCAATGCCGCTGGTATGAGAAATCACATCTGCATACGTCCATGGACTGCTGCTGGCCTCATTCCCCAGGTGCGCAACAGCGATCACATAATCCGCTCCCTCGGCGCGGGCATCATCCACCGCCTTCTGAACCGCGGTGTACAGTTTATCCCCCGTCTCATCCTGCATGAAGTCATACATGTATTCGGTGCCTTCTTCATTCATGAAAAGACTCGGGGACGAGGTACTGGGCGTTGTTGGCGTCGTGATCCCCACAAATCCGATTTTTACCCCATCCACTTCTTTCATCACATACGCCGGGAAAACCAGTTTCCCATCCCTGTTGAGATTGCAGCTGAGATAAGGGAAGTTTGCCGCAGACGCCCGCTCAATGAAGTTCTGCACGCCAAAATCAAATTCATGGTTGCCGGGAATCGCCGCATCATACCCCACCACATTCATGATATCGATAATGGACTGACCTTTTGACATTGTCCCTATCGGCTCCCCCTGAATAGCATCCCCATTGTCCACCAGAAACACATGGTTTTTGGCAGAGAGTCCTTCCTTCATCGCGTAAAGCCCGGCATATCCCCAGCCCTGGTCAACTGCGCAGTGCACATCACTGGTAAACAGAATCACCACATCCTTTTGTAGGCCGGTGACCGCTTCTTCTGCAAAGACAGCACTGCACACAAGCAGCAGCAAAAGTGTAAGCATCAGACAACCGATCTTTTTCATACGTTTTCCTTCTTTTATAACACCATTTGTTTAGCACCCGTCATCCTTCATTCTGCCTGAAAAACCCGGAAGGCAGCCTTCCGGGTGATGAAATCAGTCAGAAATTATTTCGCGGAATTTGCCACGACAATTCTGCCCTGGCCATAGGGATCCGCATACTGCTCCCCAATCACGCCGTTCAGAGGTCCGGTGATATAATCAATCAGCATCTGGTTATCCAGTTTGACCTCCTTCTGAAGCACCTCGGCGCCCTGAAACATGGTATAGCCATCCCCGATCTTCAGCAGCAGATTATCCGTACCTGCAAGCCGGTAATGTTCGTTTGGATCAATCGGCTTGCCGCCGATCAATACGTTGCGAACCCGGCGCTCCATCGTTTCATCCACATGATCAAATATACTGTCCTTTTCCACACAGGGAGTCGGAATGGTAGGATCTACCTCAAAGGTCATTCCGGCCACCTGGAGAAAACCGCCGGACATCCCCGGCATTGAATGGACAGACCATTCAAGCGCATCCAGTACCTGCTGACCGGTCACGCGAACCACGGTCAGATAGTT
The DNA here is from genome assembly GCA_002395225.1 of Christensenella sp. UBA4263. Taxonomy (GTDB): domain Bacteria; phylum Bacillota; class Clostridia; order Christensenellales; family Aristaeellaceae; genus Ventricola. Next base: position 34,071 of record DGWH01000020.1, on the reverse strand, counting down.
GCCGTAAGGATGCAGCGTCAAAAGATCTCTCCGGGTAACATCCCCTTTTTTAATTTCTTTCCTGATACCGCCGGCATTGATAAAGGCAATATCCGCATTGCCGGCCTGATTCAGATAGGCATCTGCACAAAAGTCGCCCAGGTTGGTCTCTGTCGACCGGATAATCCGGACAGGCCGGCCATCTTCCATCTTTGCTACCGGATCAAAGAGCATCATATCAACCGTGCTCATGGCAACAACTTCATCCAGCTTCTTATTCAGCTCATCCGCTTCCGCGTGTACGGCCTCTGAGGCAGGATTCTGCAGGTTCAGCAATTCCGGAGCAGGGATATCCTGATTCCAGGTATACAGTTTGGAGGAAATCTGCCCGTCTTTGGTAATCGTCAGTGCACCAATATCCTCAAATTTCGTCCCGCAGCCGGAACGAACCACCGTCTTGCCATCCTTATTCTTCATGACAACCTGGTCCAAATCATGCGAATGACCATCCAGAAATGCATCAATCCCGTTGGTATGAGAAATCACATCCGCATACGTCCATGGCTGGCATTCTGCTTCATTGCCCAGATGACCCAGAACGATCACATAATCCGCACCCGCGGCACGGACCTCATCCACCGCCTTCTGAACGGCGGCATACAGTTTTTCCCCCGTTTCATCCTGCATGAAGTCATAAATGAATTCGGTCCGTTCTTCATTCATGAAATAGGTCGGCGTCGCGGTCATGGGCGTTGTCGGCGTTGTTACCCCGACAAATCCGATTTTTACACCATCCACTTCTTTCATCACATACGCCGGGAAAACCAGCTTCCCTTCTTTGTTGAAGTTGCAGCTGAGATAAGGGAAGTTTGCCGCAGCCGCCAGATCAAGGAGGGTCTGCACGGTATAATCGAATTCATGGTTGCCCGGAATCGCCGCATCATACCCCATCACATTCATGATGTTGATAAGGGATTTTCCCTTGGTCATTGTGCCGATCGGTTCACCCTGAATGGCATCCCCATTATCCACCAGGAGCACATGGTTTTTGGCAGAGAGTCCCTCCTTCATCGCATACAGGCCGGCATACCCCCAGCCCTGGTCAATTGCACAGTGCACGTCACTGGTGAACAGAATCACCAGATCCTTCTGCAAACCGGCGGCCGCTTCTTCCGCAAAGCCCGCAATGCCGCCCATCAGCAACAATGCAGTAAGGATTATGCTTACGATTGTTTTCATCCGCTTACCTCCTCAGCGACCTGTTTATCAAGCGTCGCTGCATTCCAGTGTTATTTGACAAACTGCGTCAAAACCCGCTCCTCTGGTTTCCACAGGAGCATGAGCGGTATTATAAGGCATCCACCCTTTTTTGACCAGTCTTCAATGTTCAGAAAAAACCGGCAGGGATCTCGTCAGAGACAAAAACGATCCGGCATTCATGTTTCGCAATGAATACCGGATCATTTTATAGCCCGCCGTTCCCATCCGGTTCAATCCGGCAAACCTGTTTTCTCTTTGCGGATGACCGGACTCTGTCATCCGTTAATGGGATTATTTCAGATGAACCGTCACACACTTCTGGTCCGCTTCCGCCTCACTTGAGCCCACGTAAACCGGATATTCCATGTCCTCCAGGATCCAGGTGCGCGTACTCGGCTCGTAGTACCGGAGCTTCTCCAGCGGAATCCGGATCTCCACCGGACATGTCCCGCCTGCCGGAACCTCTACCCGCTTAAATCCGCTCAGCTGTTTCACCGGGCGGTCCACTGCGGAGTGCCCATAGCCCACATACACCTGCACGACCTCAGCACCATCCCGGGAACCGGTATTGCTGACCTCTGTCCGTACAACCAGCTCCGCCCCCTCCGTATCCACCTGCGGCTTCGCAATGTCAAAGGTCGTATAGGACAACCCGAACCCATAGGGGATCAGCGGCGCAACGCCTTTCTTTTCAAGGCGGGTATAGCCGTGATAATACTCGTAGTACTGATCGGTCGCCTCCCAGTCGACGTACGGAAGATCCGATTCTCTGACCGGGACCACAAAGGGAAGTTTTCCGGAGGGATTCACGTCGCCGAACAGGATTTCGGCAATCACATTTCCGCCCTCCATGCCCGGATAATAGGCCATCAGGACACTGCTGACCGCGTCAATCCATTCGGTCATCATGATCATGTTTCCGCCGATCAGGACCGCCGTGCTGTTCCGGTTCACCGGTCCCACTTCCCGCAGCAGCGCAATATCCTCCTCATGCAGACCGAGAGACTTTTTCCGGTCTCCGCCCGCGGCGCCCAGATAATTGTCCGCGTCATCCACCGCCACAAACTCGCCCTCATCATCGTGGTTATAGCCGACAACAAAGACCACCGCATCCGCAGCCTCTGCCGCCTTTCTGGCCTCCTCCAGATCCTTTCCGTCCGCATAAAGGATCTCTGCATCCGTGGCTTTCCGCAGTCCTTCAAGCGGGGTTACCACATAGGCAGGACGCACACGGCTGGAGCCGTAATCGCCAATATTGGGCTTGTCCGCCAGATGACCGATAACCGCGATCTTTTTGACCTTTGTCCGGTCAAGCGGCAGCATGCCCTCATTTTTGACCAGTGTGATTCCCTCACGGGCCGCGCGTCTGGCCAGGTCAATGTGTGCCTGACATCCTACCACCGACATGTCATATTCCTTATGGCCGCGGTCAAAGGCAAGAATGGTTCTGACGATGCGCAGCGCCGCCTCATCCACCACTGCCTCCGGCACAAAGCCATCCCTGACGGCCTGAACCAGCTTCTTTCCAAACTCCAGCGTCCACAGCATTTCCATATCCTGTCCGCCGTTTGCCGCCTCAACCGTATCCTTTACGCCCCAGCAGAAATCGGACATGACGAATCCGTCAAAGTCCCAGTCCCTCTTCAGCACCTCTTTCAGCAGATAGTGATGATGGCCGCACTGCACGCCGTTATAGCGGTTATAGCTGGACATGACCGACGCTGCACCGGCATCGATGCAGTCCTTGAAATGCGGCAGATAGACCTCTTTCTCCGTCCGCTGATCGCACGTCACCGAGACCTTGAAACGGGCATTTTCCATGTTGTTGAAGGCAAAATGCTTGACGCAGGCCATGACATCCTCCGCCTGAACGCCGCGCACCAGCGCCGCACCCATGGCACCGATATGGTTCGTCTCCTCACCATAGCTCTCCTGGCTGCGTCCCCAGCCCGGATTGTACGGCATGTTGATGCAGACACCGGCAAAGAGATTTCCGCCGTATGCCCGGGTTTCCCGGCCAATGGCATGCCCGATCTCCTCCTCCAGTTCCGGATCAAACGAGGCCCCGCGGGCCATGGAAACCGGGAAACAGGTGGTCTTTCCATTGTCACAGACCACACCGCGCGGTCCGTCACAGAAATTCATCGGCGGGATCCCGAAGCGTTCAAGCCCGCCTGCCGCATATGGACGAACGTTATAATGATCCGCCTCCGATGCCAGCATTCCGCCCAGCACTTCACTGATTTTCTCCGGCGGAATTCCCTGAATATCAATATTTCCGGACATCAGGGAAACCTTTTCCTCAAGAGACAGCTGTTCCACAATTTTCCGTGCTTCCTCTGTAAACTGAAGCCGTTCTGCCTTTGTCTGTGCTTTTGACATGTTTTTCCCTCCCTTTTCATCTCATCCGTTTGGATTGTCTCCATTCTGACAGGTTCCGTTTTTCAGACTGTCATAAACACATCGATCCGTTTCAGAAAAATGCCGCACATTTATCTGAAAAATTGTTTATACGAGTGTACTTTTTTTAGAAGTATTCGTCAAGTTTTTCGTCCTTGTTTTCAAAAATCATCCGCCTCATCCGGAGGGTGCCGAGTCCGGTTTGTCTCATCTGTCCCGGATCATTGTTGTCCGTTCACCGGCCATCCGGCCGTATCCGCTTCTCCGTCAGAAAGCAGAATAAAGGCACCCTTTGACATGTGCCGTATAGACGGTTTTCCCAAAAATCCTCGTTTAAAAAAGACTCCCAGGTGCCTTGTTAACAATCCCTGCCACTCTCTCTTCAGACGACAGTCCCTTCTGGAAAGCTTCCCATACTTACATCTCCCATGTTTCCGAATTATAAGATTGTCCGTCGAAAATCAAGGAGTTCAGCAAAGAAACTCTTTCTGCATTGCATGCGGCAGTTGTTCAACTTCAAACGTCTACGAACCTCTTTTATTGGAACGGATGTCCGAATTGCACGCCAGCTTCCCCTCTTCTTTCAGCCACAATCCCAGTCCCTAAAAAAGAGCGTCTCCCCCGTTTAGGAAGAGACGCTCAGTGCCTTTTGTTTATTTCTTCTTTATCAATAATCCGACACCGATGCAGGCAGCCAGAGCAACCAGTCCATAGATGAGCGGTCTCTCTGTATCTCCCGTCTGAGGCAGCGAATCAATGGCCTTCTCATCGATCTTTGTCCAGGATATCGCCACCGGCGACAGGCCATCCAGATTGACGTAGATTCCGTCTTCCTTTTTTGTTACCGCTGGTGTTTCGATCTTGCCGGGGGTATTCGCAGTAAACATATGTACCACCGTGAAATTATGTGTATTCTTGCCGGTCCCAGCAGGATACTCAAGTTTCACCGTCAGCGGCCCATCCTCGAAGTCCTCTTTCGTCGCCCGTTCCCAGGAACCGCCGTTGCGCCGCACCATCAGTACCACATCATAGAATACACTGTTCTCTTCGCTGGCGAACATCCCCTTGGATAAAATCGCACGCAGAAGAGCATCCTTAAGGTCTTTGACTGAGGAAAACTTATTTTTCAGTTCATCCGGAACAGATGTCAGACCATTCTGTACAATCTTGCTTTCTTTATCTTCTGACTTTTCTTCCGTCCATACCGCAGTCACTGTAAGGTCCGCATTCACCGTTATTGTCTCATTCACCGCGTAAGATTTTTCACCGATTTTCCAATGGGCAAACGCCTTGTCTGCCGGCGGGATGAATGAAGAATTCGGGAATGTATATTTGGACTCTTTCTCAATCTGAACCGGTGCCATAGTCCCCGTGCCGCCGGCAGCGTCAAAGGTGATGGTGACAATTTCGTCATCGCCCTTCACAAAATGAGCAACGACGTCGGTCGCCGTAAACATAAAAAACGCGTCTTTGCCTGAAAACTCCTGTGGGCCTATACCAGATACATTCGCATTATAAGTCCATTTCTGGAATTTCCAGCCTTCAGCAGGAATAGCCGTATACCCAACATAATCTTCCCCGGAACTCACCAGTTCCACTCTTCCGCCATTTTCCGGATCGCACAGTATTTTTAAGCCGGCAGCATTTATCGTCACTGTAACCGGACCGGCAGGTGCTGCATCACTGTGGTTCTCATCCCCTTTGACTTTGTACCACACGTAATAGGTTCCGGCATCGGTTTTTGCAGGGATGGATGCGGTAAAAGCCGATGCGTCGGGCGCCGTGGTCGCATTGTCGCCGAGAGCGTACTGCATCTCGCCGCCGGTAGCTTCACCTGCGGTCACAAGTTTCTGAGCGGAGCCGGTATAAGTCAAGTTGTTGGCTGCTGGCGCTCTCGTCACAGTGGCAGCCGGCATCTGTGTCCAGATCGCGTAGAGGGTCGTGTCCGCGGACAACGTGACCCTGGCCTTGTCGGCGTACTTTGTTCCGGTACCGCCGGCCGCAGTGTTCCAGCCGTCAAATTTGTATTTGGGCCGGGTGAACGCGCCCGCACTCAGCTCAGTTTCAACACCTTTTACGATGTTCTGAGCTTCCATTGTGCCCGTGGCCTCGTTGCTGTTCTTATCGAAGGTGACCGTTACCGACTGACCAAAAGCAACTTCGTTGTCCTTCACGTACAGGCCGTAGCCCGTCACGCCGCACTTGAAGTACTTAGACGGATCGCTGCTTCCCGTTTTGCTGAAGCCGCTGGTAAAAACATGGTTTTGCAATCCAACAGGATTACCGCTTACATTGATGGGCTTATCGCAGGCTAATGCATCTTTGATTATTATATTTCCCGGATTATTCTGTAATATATAGCAAAATATATCTGCCGAGGTGTTTCCGCTGATCTCCACTTGACCGGAAAGAGTGATTATAGCAGTTTGAGTACTCTGTTCCACACCGTATTGGCCATTACCGGTGATTGCTCCGCCGCTCATCTTGAACTCTCCAGAGCTCATCACAGACACACCATTTTGTGCATTATTCTGAATCTTGCCGGCTTTCATATTAAAAGTGCCCTGGCTCACATACACGCCTATATTATTTCCGCTGATCGTGTCTGAGCTGCCAGACCCTGTTTTATCCATGGTAAAGTTGGCCATATTGATAAAAACACCGTTTTTAAAATTCGAGATCTCACCGCCGGTCATTGTAAACGTGCCATTAGTACTGGCTACGCCATTACTTTCCTCTGCGCGTTGTCCGATAATTTGGCCGCCAGACATGGTGACAGTGCCGCCCACGAAGTACCCATCAATATCACCGTTCTCAACGCCGCAATAACTTGCATTGATCTTTGCGTCGCCACTCAAATTAAGGGTGGAATTGGTTCCCTTGTTAACCACGCCCATTGCGTAGTCTTGTGTTGCATTGATCGTGCCGCCGGTCATAGTGAATGTTTTGCTGTTACTCACAGCCACGCCGTTTTGCCCATTTGCATTGATCGTGCCGCCGGACATGCTGAAGTCTTTTTCGTTCTGTACACCTGTGCCCCATTGCCCTACTTGGATCTCGCCGCCGGACATGGTGAAGTTTTTTTCGTTCTGCACACCTGTGCCGCTTTGCCCTACTTGGATCTCGCCGCCGGTCATAGTGAATGTACTGCTGTTAGTCACAGCCAGACCGTAGTTCTCAGTTGCTTCGATCGTGCCGCCCGTCATGGTGAATTCGCCATTATTGATACTCACAACTCCAACACTACCGATCATGGTGCTTTTACCATTTATCTTGCCTCCATGCATTTTGAAGGTTCCGTCCACAGTAATAGCTGAAGATATCGAATTGCTTTCAATAGTGCCGGTACTTTCACTGACAATCTCCAGCGTAGCGCCTTCAGCCACCTTGATACTTTTGTTATTCCCTAGGGTAATCTTGCCAGTTTCAGTCAGCCACAGTGTTGTCGTGCCATTGGGCACCGTCCAGTCGCTGTTCAAGTCAATAGTTCCTTCTACTTTATAGTAATCCGCGGCACTTGGTGGATTGTTTTGGGAACTGGACCATGTTTTCCAATCCACATCCGCCCTGGCCGTCACCATCATCCCCGGCACCATTCCCAGCGTCAGCGAAAGCATCAGCGCAAGGCAGAAAAGCCCGCGCAACAGATTCCATTTTGCGTTTTGTTTCATATGTATTCCTCTTTCTCCCTATTCTGTGTATTCACATTTCATCCGTCACAGGCTCCATTTTGCCGATCCGAAAGGAACGCCAAAAACCGCCGGACTGACAAAAGGCATACAAGCCCCTTATCAATAACCGACGGTTATCCATCCCGCGCCTTAAACATCCAGTGGAAGTTATGGCCGCAAATGCTGTATTCTGTTGTAAGCGTCCCATGATTTGAGGACGCAGAAAGAGCGCAGTCAGCCCATGCTATGTGTGCTGTCCTGTGCTGTGAAAGCATATTTCTATTCCGCATGGCTGTCTAACCCCTTTCTATATTTATATTGGCAGTCTGTGTCTGTTTTTCAGATTGCAATCTTCCCAACTGCCGCCAGTTAACTGATATGCCAAGGTCATATATTTCATCCGGACAAAGATCCTGTCCTTCCGGCCACACTACAGTAAAGCCATCCGTCTTGACAGCGCAGAAATACTGCCTGTCTGCCAGCTTTCCATAACATTCTCCCTGAATATAGGGTTTACATCAACTCGCTTTGTCTCCCCATTGTCGAAACTAATTCTCAGGATATCGTTATCTTCCGGAAAAACTCTTGCGGCAGTAGTCGTAGCATCTCCCAGCGTTCGTGATTTCAGCGGCTCTGTCTTGAAGCGCCCTTCAACCTCGCCTAACCATTTTCCAATTGGCCGTCAGTTCCTCTTCATGAATCGTCTTCCAGCATTTTGGGCGGCCTGAACGGAATATTCATTTCCGGCGCTTCATCCTCAAGCGCAGTAACAATCTCACCATTACCACAGAATGCCCGTTATGAGGCTTGTGGTGTCTTTCGACCTATTTCACTCTGTAATCTGATAATCATTCCATAAATCACGCTGCTGCTGGCATAAATACTTCCTGATGAGAGAACGTAACGACATCTCTCGCAATGGCCTTTTCTTTGGGTTTGACACTGCCCGTCAAATCCGGCGTTTTTTCATCACGAATGCCATAATCCGTTTCGTCACAAGCTGAAAAGTACACAGTTTTGCCCTGGCTGTGAAAGCATATCTCTGTTCCATATGAATACCAAGCTCATGTTTTTTATAGATTTTCCGGGGGCTGTTGCCCGCATTCTTTCATTATCGCACACATTCATTTCTGTTATATAACAATTATATAAGTACGCTATGAAACAGTTTGTGTATCTAAAACTTGTTGGATTATACTCCAAAAAACAGCTGTGTTCAATACCTCCGGACAGGATATTTTGTGTTGCGGTTATGGTTGTACTACAACAGATTGTATGGTCAATTCCGTTTAAATCATCGTCCATATTTCTCACAATGCATCGGCAATGTCAAATCCCCGGAAGCGTTATAAAAAAGGTCCCGTCCGCATCACCCTTCCTGCATACAGTGCAGTTTCACCTGCGGAAATGGTGAAAAAGGCCCGTGACATTCAAACCAGGCATAAGTAAAGGGGCCGGTTTCCCGGCCCCTGCCATCATGATCTGACGGCCTGAATGTTGTCCCTGACTTTGGAAACGCTATCGTCCCTGCTTTCCATGTATGGATGGAAAAGGAACGTATCCGCCTGACACGAAAAGTTCTTCAATCTTGAATCGTTCCCAGGCACGGGCTATCCTCATTCATCATGCCTTTACACACTTGAAGGTTCCCGGTTCCGCCCCCTACTGCTCATAGCGATTGGGAAACAGGACAAGAATGTGTCCATCCCTTTGCCGTGCAATGAGCATGCGCCAGCTGGCCCGAATCTCTGCCACATTCCTCCAGTCCGCCAGGAAATCACTGAAATTTACTTTGCGGTCCTCCGAGAACACGGCGTAATTCCGGTTGCGGACGATCATGCCGCCAAACATTCGAAGCCCCCCGGCATCCGAAAGGGTCACCAGAAATGAGGATGCCGCGGCAATATCAGCCACTCCGCCGAGTCCATCTGCCTCAAGCAGTGCCGGATCCGCCGCATAGACATGGACCGTGCCAGCCGTGTCCAGACAGTACAGGGCCGCCTCGCCGCAGGCAATTTTCCGGATATTCCCCAGGCCTTCCGCACTGCACAGCACCTTTTCCAGTTCCAGATCCTCCGTGGTCACCCGCACGATTCCATCCTGCAGCGCCGCAGAAAACCGGTTGGTAAACACCACCTGATCTGCATTCCGATACCGTTCCGGGAGAAGCGCGGCAAAGTTCTCCGCGCCGCAGAAGATCCGGCCGTCCTGCAGGCGAAATACCAGAAGTTCAAAATCTTCCGCACAGGGAAAAATGCAGTCAATTTGGCTCATCTCGCCCAGCCAGTCCGGGCGTGAGTCCCCGGCTGAGGTATACAGCCTGCCATTGGCATCCACGCCGGCACTGGTAAAGCGGGAGATGACGGCCTGCCTGACAGATGGCCAGTGGGACACCGACAGATTGCCCATAAAGGACTCCCCTGCCGCATGGACCCGTCCCTGCGCATCCCGGAGCAGCATATGCCGGTCTCCCGGCGCTGCTTCCGTGATCCCGGAATAGATTTCAGTGACATCCTCCAGAAAGGCGGCATCCACATACCCGCAGATCACCTGATTATCCGTCTTTCGGGATACGATAATCCGGTCCCATTCCCTGCCGCCCCGGATCTCTGTCCCAAGGATGTTTACATATTCCCCTTTCCGGAGCCGGTCCAGCATCTGTCCGCCGGGCGCTTTCCGGATATTGACCTGATCCTTTTTCACCAGTGCCAGCGAATACAGTCCGGCCCCACATGCCGTTTCAGCAAGGCAGACCAGAACCAGTGCCAGCAGCAAAATCCACCTTTTCATCCGTTCGCCCCCATCAATCCATGCAGTCCTGTTCCGCGGTGTCAATGTCTCAGTTTTCCTGCAAACTGTAGTCCTGAATACACTGAAGCAATCCTTCCTGTACCGTGCTGAAAGCCGCCCCGAATTTCTTCAGTCTGCCTGTATCCATGGCAAGGTCATGCCGGGGGCCGGCATCCTTTATCCGGATCCGCAGCCTGAGTGTATCGGCCAGCCACCGGGCAATCTCCAGCATGGGCAGCGTCGTTTCGCTGCCGAAATTGTATACCCCGCCCGGCAGGGTCAGGGCCTTTTCCATCAGGGCGGCCACCTCACGCACATAGGTCACGGAACGTATCTGTGTGGAGGAAAAGGCAATCTCTTCCTGCCGGAGCATATTCACAAGGAAATTTCCCCGGTTCCTGCAGCCGTATCTGGGCATGTCATACATCCACGCGGCCCGAAGCAGCACCGTATCCGGTGCCGCCTCAAGACAGCGCTGTTCCATTTCCAGTTTATGCTCCGCATACAGGTTGGCAGGCCTGACCTGCTGTTCCGTGTATGGGCCCGGTTCAGCCAGTCCGCTGTAGACCTGATCCGAGCTGAAAATCACCGTCCGGACGCCGGTGCGAACCAGCCAGAGCGGAATTTCCACATTGGCATGGTACGAAACCTCCGGCATTTTCTGGCACTGCCCGATATCCGACAGGGCGGCGGTATGAATGATCACATCCGGTGTCATTTGCTCCACCAGTTCCCGCACCCGGGACTCATTCATCTCCCGGAGAGACGGACAGGGAATCGCCTCCATGGCATCCATGATCCGGGCGCCGACAAAGCCGGTCGGCCCGGTCACCAGAATCCTTCTTTTCATGTTCGTCCCCCGGTTTCCTCACTCCGTAAACTCGGTGTACAGAATGGCCATCAGGAGGCCGTCCTGGAACTGGACTGTCGTATGGCCCGGCGTCAGTTCCGCCATTTCCCCGCGGCGGATCAGACTGGCAAAACTGTCCGCATCATAGACCGTTGCCTCATCGTTTCCCTCAACCCAGGCAAAGGCAAAATCGTTGGCCAGCGGCATCCAGATTTTTACCTCTGTCACGAACACTGTCGCCGTTTCATCGTCTGCCATGACCGTATACCGGCCGTTTTTGCCATTAAAGACGATATACCCGTAAATTTCCTCCACGGGAATCAGCTCAATGACATTCGGCTCATGCCTGACCATGGATTTCACCGTGTAAACGGTTCCATTTACCTCCACACGGTCACCTGCCCGAAGCGCTTCCACCCTCTCTGCCGGATAGGTTGCATTCTGGTACAGTCTGAGGGTGAAATAACCGCCGTTATCCAGCCTGTCAAGGTCGACCGCCTCCGCACGGAATGTTCCATTCTGCGTATCTGCTGTGCCGGGCTCATCCGGCTGCAGAACAGACGTGGATGACGGAACCAATTCACGACTCTCTGTTGCGGATGGCATGAGCCGGTCTCCGTTATCCGTCTCAAGCGATGAGGCCACCGCATCCATGAGCGAGAGAACCGCCTTGTCCTCCCCCTTCAGGTACTTTACCGTATACTCCATGTCACTGTCCGTCCCGATTTCAATCAGCTTCAGCTGCTCCAGCTGATGGGCATCCACCGTGTACCCATATCGGGCGCCCAGCATCGTCTTTCCGCCAAACTCAAAGGCCTTTGCCGGGCTCGTATCCGTCAGACTGGCGCCGTACTGTTTGGCCATATAGTCCTTGTATCCCTGGCTCAGGTATCCTTCCGGATCCTTAAACCGCATGCTCTCCGTCCGCGGCACGATGAGGACATAGGGAATCGCCCCCTCCTCCTCCGCATAAACGTAGAGTCCCCTGTCACTGCTGCTGTATTTCGTGGTGCAGCTTTCCGGGATGCTGAGCACGATCCCCAGCTCATCACAGTTCACCCGTTTCGTGTTCTCCGCGGATGCCACTGTCATCAGCAGGAGCATGCACAAAAGTACCAGTATCAGTTTTTTCATTCTCTTTATCCTCCTTTTTCATCCGGCCTGTATCCGGCCGTCTCTTCTCCTGCCTCGTTCTGGAATCAAAGTTCGTGATAATACGGGCAGATGTTTTCATAATGCCCGTCCTTCATTCGAAATCCTTTCGGAATGATCCCCAGCGGGACAAATCCGAGCCGCTCATACAGATGTCTTGCATGGATATTGCTTTCCACCACCGCATTGAACTGCAGAATCCGAAATCCCAGTTCCCGGCCCATTCTGAGACTGTCCAGAACCAGTTTTTCGCCAATGTGCAGTCCGCGCCGGTCCCGTCTGACCGCATAGCTGCAGTTGCAGATATGGCCGCAGCGTCCCACATTATTGGGATGCAGAATATACAGTCCAACGACCTCCCCGTCTGCATCCGCCACGGCCGTATGCGACTGACTGCCAAAAAAGTCCCGTCCCCCGGGCTCATCCAGCAGCTCCTCCTGCGGATAGGCCACGCCATCCTCCACCACCTGGTTCCAGATTCGAACCAGTTCCGGCAAATCTGCCTCTCCTGCTGCACGTACCGTGACGTGCATCTCCTCCTGCATTGTGATCTCCTCCTTGTGTCATGAACCGCAGCCGGGTCTTTTGGCCCCGTTTCATTTCCGCGCTCACCTTTTGACAATCTGTCGCCTGGCAGCAGGGCTGCTCTCAGTGCTGCAGGACCATCTGTTCTCAAACCGTCAGTTTTAAACGATCTTCCACTAAAAGTTTAATGCATCTTCTGGATTTTTGCAAATAAATCCAACGAATTTAACAATTCATTCTGACTTTGTGGTATACTTATCCAAATTCTACCCATATCATGGGACTGATGCTAATAACATGCGGATTTACCCGCTAGAAAGAGGTTACTATGGGAGTAAAAAAGCTACTGAAAAACAGCATCCAACAGCTGATCGATGCAATCTCTTCCCTGAGTAAAGTCACACGCCAGAATAAGCAGGCTGAAAAAGATCATTATGATTCGATCATGAAGCAGCTGAATGATCTTGAAAAGAAATCCGGAAAATCGATCAAGCACATTAACAATCAGCTGGATCGTCTGACCAGTGTGGTTGCAAAGGATGCAGGCATTGATTCTCTTGATGATCTTTCTCCCACGGTCCATTCGCTCAATCAGGAATTGAGTGCCCAGCAGGAGGAACTCGCTCAGTATCTGGAGAAACTGCGTGAAATGATTGCTCCCCTGCCCATGGATGTACTCTCCCAGCAGCCGGAATTGGCCGACCATCTCAAGGATCTCTCCACTTCCGTTTCCAGACACAACATGGTGATTGAAGATCTTCTCGAATCCATGGAGGAGACGTTTGAAGATCAGCAGAACATGCTGGACGAAGTGAAAAATGTCATGCGTCTTGAGAATAAAGCCGAACTCTCCACCCTCAAGGCCGACAACAAATCCCTCCTCACCCTGATTCAGTGCTATCAGGATCAGCTCTGTGTCCTTGAAGCCGCCGCAAAGGATGATCCGGCGTGGAGCCATCAGTTTGATCTTGTCCGCCAGAAAATGACCACGCCTCTGCAGAAAGCCGGCATCACGCTGGTTGACCAGACCAACGTTCCGGTCAGCTATGATCTCCACGAGGTCATTGACCGTGTCGATACCGATGATCCGATGCTTCGTTTCTGCGTTGCCGAGGTGTATAAGCCCGGTTTCCTCTTCAAGGATAAGGTTCTGCGCAAGGCTGAGATCAGCGCATTTGCTCCGCCGGCTGACGAGGAAACCGGTATGGACCCGATGGATTTCCTGGATCCGGGGGATGAAGAAGTCGCCCCGGACCTCCCTGAGGTATCCGCCGATGCACAGGCCGCCGGAATCGACAAGTCCCTCACGGATGAGACGGACGACGAGATTGTCCTCCCGGATGCTCAGGCCGTTGTGGATACCCTGACCGGGAACGAAGACGACGCGGACAGCACCGAAGAGGATGAAGCGGATGAGGCTGCCGGCGAAACCGTTCCCTCTGATGCGCAGGCTGTTGTCGATATCCTGACCGGAGCCGAAGAGGACGCGGACAGCACCGAAGAGGATGAAACGGATGAGGAAACCCTCATGGAAGAGAGCGCCGGTAAAACCGTTCTTCCGGATGCACAGGCCGTTGTCGATGCCCTGACCGGATCAGAAGAGGACGCGGACAGCACCGAAGAGGATGAAACAGATGAGGAAACCCTCACGGATGAGACCGCCGGCGAAGCCGTTCTCCCGGACGCACAGGCCGTTGCCGATGTCCTGACCGGGGCCGAAGAGGACGCGGAGAGCACGGAAGAGGAAGACGCGGATGAGGAAACCCTCACGGATGAGACCGCCGGCGAAGCCGTTCTCCCGGACGCACAGGCTGTTGTGGATGCCCTGACCGGGTCCGAAGATGAAGAAGCCGATCCGGCAGCCACCGGCGTTGAGGCTGTTCTGTCGGATGGTACCGGTGATGAAGCAGTTCTGCCGGATGCCGAATCCGTTATTAATGAAGCAGCGGATGCCGAAACCGCCCTGAATGACGGTGCAGAAGATGCCGCAGGTGTCGAGGCTGAGATTGCCGGGACCGAAGAGCCCCTGACAGATGCCGAAGGCATCGAGGCGATCCTTCCGGACGCAGCAGCCGATGCCGGTGAGGTGACGAATGCCGGAACCGATGAGGCCGGCGAAACCGAGGGTGATTCAGACGACGCAGATTCAGACGATCCGGAATCCGCCGCAGAGACCATGATGAATTTCGTCCCGGGTGCTGAGGTCCTTCCGGATCCCGAGACTGTGATCAAGGAAATGATGGACCCGGACAATGATGATGATGACCCGCTGGGCCTGGATCCCACGGTTCCGGATCCCTTCGGATTCTAAGCACTTTCTCTTTTCCATTATCAGCCAGGTTTGCTTGCTCCGGTTTCCCGGGACAGGCATTCCTTTTGTTCAGGCAAAATCCTGTTTCATGTGCCGGCAGGTCCGGGACCTGCTCCTGCTGTGAAACCAGGACAAGCCATTCCTCTCACAGATAACCTGCCGCACAGCGGCAGTTTCTCCGTTTCGGTTCCGCGGGCAGCGGGCCCGGTCAAAAACAACACTTTGTCCCAGAAAGGAAACAACATGAAAACAGTTATCGGCATTGACCTTGGCACCTCGACCACAGAGGCGGCTATCTACCGGAATGGGATCGTCGAGATGATCCTCAACCTGGAGGAGGAAATCATCACCCCTTCTGCCATCGGCATCGATGACAAAGGAAAGTGGGTCGTCGGAAAGCGGGCCATGTCCCAGCTCATCCTCTCCCCCCAGAACACGGCCATTGAGGTTAAACGTAAAATCGGTACGGACAGCAGGATTTCGATTGGTGGAAAAAACTATACTCCGGTAGAGCTCTCCGCCAAACTTCTTGAATATGTCCGGACCTATGCCTCTGAATATCTCGGCGAGGATATCCGGAATGCCGTTATTTCTGTTCCGGCTTACTTTAATGAGACCCAGCGTCAGGAAACCATTGAGGCAGGCACCAAGGCCGGTTTCAAGGTCGAGCGCATTCTGAACGAGCCCACCGCCGCAGCCCTGTCCTATGGTCTTGCGCACATGGATGAGGAAAGCCATATTCTGGTGTATGACCTGGGCGGCGGTACATTTGACGTCACCCTGCTGGAAATGTTCGGCGGTGTTCTTGAGGTCAAAGCCAGCGCCGGTGACAACCAGCTGGGCGGCAAGGATTTTGACGAGGCGATTATGAACAGCCTCATTAAGGACTTTCAGAAAAAGCACGGCGTCGATCTTCGCCAGCAGCGTCAGGCCATGGTCAAGCTCAAGGAAGAAGCCGAGCAGTGCAAGAAAACCCTGAGCAAAGAGGACAGCTACCGTATTCTGATTCCGGCGATTGCCAAAGTCGGCGGCCATCCGGTGGAACTGGATACCACGATCACCCGGAAAGATTTCGAAGCGCTGGTCCGGCCTCTGGTGGAGCGGACACATAAGCCCATTGATGTGGTTCTCTCCGATTCCGGCATCACCGCCAACAAGCTCGACCGGATTATTCTGGTCGGCGGTTCGACCCGCATGCCCATGATTGCGGCAGACATCGAGGCATATCTGGGCAAGGCGCCTGATTCCGCTGTCAATCCGGACTATGCCGTTTCCGAGGGTGCCGCCATTCAGGCGGCCATCATTGCCGGCCTCATTGATCCCTCCGAGGGACTGGTCATGACCGATGTCAATCCGTACAGTCTCGGTGTGCAGTGCATCAAGGATGGAAACCCCGATTATTTCTCCGTCATCATTCCGAGAAACGTAACCATTCCTGCCAGCAAAACACAGCGTTATTACACCAATTATCCGGGCCAGACAGAGGTTGAGGTCGGGATTTATCAGGGTGAAAGTTCCACTGCCTCCCGCAACCATTTCCTCGGCGATTTCCACCTGTCTGAAATTCCTGCCAACTACTCCGAGGTGGAAAGCATTGATATCACTTTTTCCTACAATCTGAACGGCATGCTGGATGTGACGGCCACCGTCGTCAGCACCGGGAAAAACGCCAAGCTGTCGATCAACATGCAGAATCAGGAAAACGGTCCCGAGATCCCGGATGAGGAAGAAGAGGCCCACGTCAGCTACTCCAACTGGAAAGACTCTCCCATTTCCGGCGACTATCGTGCCGTCATCCGCCGCGCCGAGCGGATTCTGAAGCGCCTTGATGAGGACGATGATGAAAGGGATGAAATTGAATCCCTGCTGAATGATCTCAAAGCCGCGATTGCGAATGAGGATGCGGACGAGGCGGACGATCTTGAGGATGATCTGGTTGACTTGCTTGAGTCTCTGGAGGACTGATTCATGCAAACCTGTTTTGAAATTCTGGGTGTGTCTCCCTCTGCCACTCAGAAAGAACTGAAGCGTGCCTACTTTTCTCAGGTTCGTATCCATTCACCGGAAAAGGATCCGGATGCCTTTAAGAAAATCCGTGCCGCGTATGAACAGGCGACACAAGCGCTGGAAATGGATCTGCCTGTTTTTCCCTCCTCGGATAACCCGAAAGAACTTGAATATGAAAAATCACTCCAGTTCGCACTTGAGAAGAGGGATTTTGAAAATTACTATCCCCAGCTCAACAGATCCTGCCAGTTATTTCCCCAGAATCAGTTGTTCCAGTATCATAAATGCCGCATGATGCGTGCCAGAAAAACCAATGCCATCCGGATTGCCGAGAAACTGGTCAAACAGGATCCTGAAAACCGGCACTACAAGATGGAACTGGCGCTGTGTTACATCACTCAGGGATGGGATAAGCGTGCCGAGACACTCTGCAATAAGATTGTAGAAGGCGGCGTGCGGAATACGGAGTTTCTTAAGGGATATGTTCCCTTTCTGAAGGCCCATAACGATTATGAACGGATTTATACGATTCTCTATAAGCTCATCTCGGAAAATGAATGTCAGAATGCCGGATATCTCTCGGAGCTGACCGACCTCGCCCTTGATCTCATTGTCGCTGCCGCCGAGCTCGATGACAAGTCCCGTCAGGAAGCCGCGGCCGGCGCACTGACGGACTTTATCCAGAACAATCTGAATCTCCTGGGAGAGAAGCCCTTGGTCGGCATCTGTCAGAAGCTGACCAAAAAGATTTCCGAGGTGTCCCCTGACCATCGTCAGTTTGTCCGGGATACCCTCTATGATCTGCAGAATCTTTCCAAAGACAGGACGGAAAACAGGCAGGTTGCCTCCATCGTCGATTCGGACAAGCTCGATAAGATCAGGAATGACAAGCGTCTCCCCAGGTGTGCGGAGATCCTGTACCGTGCCTACGTCCTGAACCCCGCGTACCATCCAAATGCGGTCAAGATGGATGCACGCCTTTGCGGAATTATGGAACGGGAAAAACTGCTTGCCTGCAGACCTATTCTGAAAAAAGAATACCCGATTTTCCACGAACGGATTGTCACCTTCCTGCGTGCCATTTCCACCAAGGAGAAAGCCGAGAAGCTCAAGGCAGAGCTGCTCTCCAAGTATGAGGATTATGAGGCTTCCTATTTCCCGGAACGGAAGCGGTATTTCTACGAGCTGTATCCGGATGAGAAACCCGAATGGATGGATGATGAGGATGAGGACGAATACGATTATTTTGACGACGATGATGACGATGATTTCAGCCTGGATGAGCTTCTGAGACGTCTCTTCGGGCGAAAAGGATTTGGGGGCTTCCCGTTCTGACCCATCTGAGCAACCCGAACCTCTGACATCTGTCACGCATACGTTCTTTATTCCCGGTAAAATCAGCAGCCGCCGGTATTGTGCGCAATACCGGCGGCTGCTGTCGTTTGAGGATTCCATTCGATGAACGCCAGCGTACGTACTTGTTTCAGTTTGAATACTGTAAAAAGTATTTGAAAAATCGGGGAGAAGCAGACTGCTTCTCCCCGTACGACATTAATCCTGTCCCATAAGCTCAGTATCTTCGTCCTCAATAACTTTCCTAAATGGAATACCGTCTAAAACTGTGGATTCCAAGACATCGCTCATCGTCGCATATTCACCCAGAATTTTATATTTTCCACCTTTCTCCTTGACATACAGCCCAAAGATCGCTTCTCTCCCATCCGGTAAAATTGTATTCTCGGAGTTATACATTGAGCCAGTCTGGAATCTGTATTCTTGTCCATGCCACCGAAAGTCCAGGCCATACCAATGACCATCCGAAGGTCCCCATATACCAATATATTGATTGGTAAACTGCTCAATAGATGTATATTCATTTTTCCTCATTTTAAATGAAACTCCTTCTTGATCTTTTTAATCATCTTCTGCTCTGCAGGTGTAGGTGGCACACCCGGGTCATTTTTACAACGACGATGATGACGATCTGGACGCGATTCTGACACGTCTCTTCAGGCGAAAAGGATTCAGGGGCTTCCCGTTCTGACCCATCTGAACAACCCGAACCCCTGATCTGTCACGCATCCGTTCTTTATTTCCGGTAAAATCAGCAGCCGCCGGTATTGTGCGCAATACCGGCGGCTGCTGTCGCTTGAGGATTCCATTCGATGAACGCCGGGTACATGCTCAAGCGGAGCATTGGAGATTGTTTCTATTCATCAATCATCTCTCCGGCCCGGTAACACGCTGCGAGATATGTCCTTGGCTGGTAATACAAATCCGAATTCAAGTTCAATATCCTGTCAGCAAGCCATGAGGAAAAGACCTTTCTAATCCCGTCAACTACATCCGATTTATCCGTTACATCCTCGATCAGCCGTTCAAACACCTTGCCGATATCCCAATACCCCGGCACCTCATACCGTGCCATCCCCACATTATCATAATCTCCCCGGGTGATTCTGTTCCTCTCGATAAAATCATCCGCCACCTTCTCAATGGGTTCACAGTGGAAAACATCCGCATGAGAATAAATCCTTCTGACATCATCCCCCAACATCTTATAATGTCACTTCGTTTATTCTTGGTCGTTCTTCCTATATACTCGATCAGACTGCAGGCATAGAACAGGTTGTTGTCGCAATTCATGGACTTCCTCTTCTCTTACAAAGCTCCGCGGTGAAACGCACCTGTATGTAAGTTTACCTGCTGTACCGGGCGAAAAAGGCCGCCTCTTGTTTCATCGCACTTAACCGGCTCTCCCCGGTAAATCCGTGTCCCTGGCCGGGCATTATCACCAGTTCCGCCTGAGGGTAGATCTCCCTGGCCTTCTCAGAATAGCGAAGCGGAACGATGCTGTCCTGATCCCCATGGAGGATGAGAACAGGCCCGGGATAGTTTCCAATCTTTTCATACAGTTCAAATGAAACGGCTGCTTCATTGTATTTATGGCTGATGGTCCAGCCCATTACCGTGCTCTGTTCCGGAAAAGAGCCATCCGGATTGGCACGTTTTCTGGCATCATCCTGCAGCACAATCGCCGGGAATTCCAGCACGACCGCCCTGAACCTTTCCGGACAGGCGGCAGAGGTCAGCGCGCTGACAAAGCCTCCCTGGCTGGCACCCCACAGCAACAGGCAGCTGAACCGCGCATCCCCCTGAAACCGTTCAGCAATTGCGCCCAGGTCCTCCGCCTCTGTCAGGACCGTCATCTCCAGCATCGAGCCGGCGCTCTTTGAATCCCCTCCGCCGCCGCAAAAGTCGAAGTTGTATGTGGCAAATCCCTCTTTGGCAAAATACGCGGCATAATCCTGCTGTCCCAGATGGTTTCCTCCGAAACCATGCGAGAGAATAATGAGCGGGACCGGTTCTTTTCCCTCCGGTACAGTCAGAACACCGTAAATGTCACCCATGCTCCCCCTGATTCTCAGTTCCTCTGTCATTCCTTTTCCCCTTTCCTGTTCACTGTTCGTGCCGCTTCACTGCTCTCATTTCACAAAGACCGGATGCAGTTTTTCCCTTCCGTCTTTGCCTGATACAGTGCCCTGTCCACTCGCCCGATCAGGGGATCTGCCGACTCTCCCCTCTCCGCCCGCGTGACGCCGATGCTGGCGGTCACCCGGCGGCTGATGGGAAATGCACGGGATTCAATTCCACAGCGGATCTTTTCCGCCATGTCCCGGGCCTCGCTGTCGGTGCATTGGCACAGAAGAATCATGAATTCCTCACCGCCCCATCTGCCGCAGCTGCAGTCCGCCTGTTCCCGGCCTGCCTCCCGGATCACCTCTGACACCCCTGTCAGGACCGCGTCCCCCGCCTGATGGCCAAAGACATCATTGATGTCTTTGAAATCATCCAGATCCAGCATGATCAGGTGCGTACTCTCAAACGGATGCTGCTCCATGCGTTCCCGAATCCGTTTCTGAATTTCCCCGCGGTTAAGGAGCCCCGTCAGCCGGTCCGTGCTAGCCATGATGGAAAGGGCCCGGTTTGCCTCCAGGATTTCCGCCGTCGCGGCATTGATGTAATTGACCAGACGGCTGATCAGGGACATGGCAGAATCTTCCTGCGCCGGTTCCGACTCTTCCCTGATTTCCCGGATGATCGGCCCGCCCTCCCGCATTCCGGTGATGACCATTGTCATGTTGTGCAGCAGAATCGGTGACTCCATCCGGACAAGTTCCCCGCTGGTGCAGTATCCGTAAACCGGCGCCTTTCCCGCCAGCAGCCTTGTTTCCCGGCTGGCCGATTCCAGATCTCCCCAGAACGACTTTCGGCCAAAACAGTTATACACGGCGATGACCTCCGGTCCGAACTGATTCATCTCCCGCACACACTTATGCACCTGGGAGAGGATTTTCTGCGGATCTCCGTAATTGGTATGCATGACGGTTCCCACCGGAATCTCCGTACTCATCACCAGCGATCCATCCGGATTGCAGCTAACGGTGCTGCAGAACAGCGTTGCCCCGTGTCTTTCCATACTCAGCGGGAATTCCAGCGCATTTTCAAAGAAATGCTCATCCATGGGGATCCGAAGATAGCGATGATACGTATCAAAGGCCGGTTTTCCATTGAGCTCATACAGGATTCTGCCCTCTGAACGGGTTGCCACCAGTTCTGCCCCCAGGGGTTTCCAGCCCTGAATCACATCGGTTACCCCGTATAGTTCAGGTCCGCCCAGCAGGAGCAGCAGCACCCCGCTCCTGACCTTTCCGCTGTCCCCCAGGAAGATATACGGACCGCCGTTCCCCCGGAAAGCGCCGCCCCCGAAAACCGGGACCCTCTCCGGAATTTCCTGATCCAGAATCTGTACGATGTCATCAAAGGGAATCGTGCTGATGGTCATCAGCAGTTCTACCGCACAGACCGTTTCCCAGAGAATGTCTTTTCCCCTGAGCTGCCTGCGAAACGCTTCCGGGTCTGCATCCGGGTCCACCGGAATCAGATGCACCTGCGCAAAACTGGTCGGTTTCTCAAACATGGTCATGACAGCCACCAGTTTCTCATCCGTCACAGCTCCATCAACGATCACTCCGCTGGCCGAGTTTCCCACACAGGGACAGTCCGGCATGCATTCCCGAATACACCTGCAGGCCTCCTCCACCTCTTCCTCTCCGGCACCGTTTACGTACAGGCGAATAACCGCCTGTGTATCCGGATTCCGGCTTTTGTTCCAGTCCTGCAAATTGCGCTGAAAGTTTTCCCGATCCCGATACACGGTCTGAAACTGTTTCATTCTTTCACGTCCCCACGATCATAGTTCGTGCATTATACCACGTTGTTTTTCCTGCGGCAACGTCACATTTTGGTTGTTTTGCCCATATTCCCCGTTTTCCATCATGGTATATTCCATAAACGATTCACCCGTAACCCGCCCGTTTTCACCCCGTTCCTCCTTCCTGTCTGCCAACGTCCGGCCGGGAGCCGTTCTTTGCCAATCCGGGATGAAATGACATCATTCTGGGATAAGGAGACATCTCCTGTTCCTCCGGGATCATCTATAATGCAAATGATAAAACGATTGAATTGGAGGAACCTATTCATGAAAAGACTGCTTCCCGCACTTCTTCTGATCCTTTGCCTGATCTGCGGCATTGCCGCTGCCGAGACCGACGCGGAAGTCCCGGAACTCAACTGGTCCGAAGTGGAGGAAACCTTTGCAAAGAACCTTCCCGGCAAGATTGTTGAAATGGACAATTACACCTTCAAATTCTATCTCCCGGACGCATTTGCCAAGGAAGACAGAGAAGGATATGAATTCTACTACAAATCTTCCGACGGCTATGCCTATGCTGCCAAGCCGGCTGAATTCGCCGAGGATGCACTGGATGATTACGTTAAGAGCCTTTCAACCGATTCTGATTTTGAGGGTGTCACAAAGGTACTCCTTAACGGATATAACGCGGTCATCTATAAAACAACCGGCGAAAATCAGGTTGCCTGCTGCTCCATCGAGGTCGAAGGCGGCCAGCTCATGACGTTCTACTATGGCCCCATCACCAGCGCCGATGATTACAAGTTTGCCATTGCTCTTTTCGAAGGCATCCAGTAATCCGATCGGGTACAGCCTGCTGAGTCAGCCTTTTGCCGCAATGCGGCATCCACCTTTTATAAAACTGCTGCCAACGCAGCAGTTTTTTTATATCCGGAATTCGACAGTCTACGCCGTTTTTCATACATAATGAGATTAATCATTCATTTTCTCTCAATATGAGAGACATCCGCCAATTTTTCTCTTGCCCATTTCACCCGAATCAGTTATACTCAATTTGCTTTGAATTAATATAATTTTATAAAATCTTTTTTTGAGGAGAGGTCGATTCTGACAAAGATTGAATTCCTTCAGGAACTCGCAGAAGGCTGGTTTGGCAACTCCCAGCAGCATTCCATTCACGCGCAGCTGCTCAATGCCCGCGGCTTCAAGAAGCTGGGCGACAAGATCATGGCTGAATCCGAAGAGGAATGGAATGGAATGATGCCAAGAAAGTCAATGCCCGCCTCATTGAGCTGGGTGTAACCCCCTCCGTTGAGGTTGCCGTCTATCCGGTAATCACGGATGTCCGTGAAATGCTTGAGTATGACTGCAACGACTCTGCTGAGGCTCTCCCCGCGATGAGCAAGGCGCTTGCCCTTTTTGACGATGACTACGTCACCCGGAGCATGATTCAGGAGTTCATTGTGGATGAGCAGGATCATTATAACTGGGTCCGCCAACACCTGAACCTGATCGACGAGATCGGCCTCGAGAACTACCTGATTGAGCAGCTGGGCGACTGATCCGGACAGCATCCTGCCGCAGCAGTTACCCTTCAGGGAGCCGCCCGGCCTGACAAAAAACGGAACGTCTGCATAAGTCCGTCTGACCATTCCTGTGCTTTCAGACGGAAAAATCCCGGTTTCCCTCTTTAACCTTCGTTTTCTGTCCTGTATAATCAGGACGAAGCGGTTCTGTCCGGCAAAAGAACAGACCGCTTTAAAGCAACCCACAGGCCTCAGTACCGGGCTTTTGCCGGCAGTAACCGGCACGCGCCAACTTTGAACTGCCGCCACGCGGCCATTACCCGACCTTCCAACAGAATGGAGGAAACAAACATGATTTACGATTACACCATCACCACCGGAACCGGATCTCAGCTGAACCTTGCGGATTACAAGGGTAAGGTCATCATGGTGGTCAACACTGCCACCGGCTGTGGCTTCACTCCCCAGTATGCGCCCATTGAGCAGATGTACCGCGAGTACCATGACAAGGGACTTGAGATTCTGGATATTCCCTGCAATCAGTTCGGCGGTCAGGCTCCCGGAACGGATGATGAAATCCATGAGTTCTGCACCATGCACTTCAATACGACTTTCCCCCAGATGAAGAAAGCCGATGTGAACGGTGCCAACGAGCTCCCGCTCTATACCTATCTCAAATCCCAGAAAGGATTCGAGGGCTTCTGCGATCATCCGTACAAGGAGCTCCTCGAGAAGATGTTCTCCGAGACGGATCCGGACTGGGATAAGAAGCCGGACATCAAATGGAATTTCACCAAATTCATCATTGACCGCAGCGGAAATGTTGTCGCACGCTTTGAGCCGACTGCCGATATTGCAGATGTCGAAGCCTGCATTAAGTCACTCCTGTAATCCTTTCCGGCAGCCTTTTCATTCAGGTTCCGGTTTTTCCCCTTAATCTGTCCGGAAAGCCGGGAAAAGGCATCCTGAAACTCAGGAGTTTGCCGTTGCACAGAACCTTCACAACGTCAGGTCCTGAAAGCGATTTTTTAGACGTTTTCATTGAAGCAGGAAGCAGATAAGCTTCCTGCTTCTGTTATGCACCTGACTGCATTTCAAGGGAGGCTGACAAGCTGAACGCTTTCCTGTCATCGCAGCGGTGAGACTGCGGATGGCTTTTCCTTCCCGCGCCTGAATTTTGTTGACAGGCCATTGATGGCAGAAACGTTGAAAGTGTTTGACTTTCGGTCGGGAATCGACTACACTTTAGGTAAGCTGGGTAGATTGTATCCACTTGGCTTGAAATGACCTTTGAAAGGAGGCGGCAATATGTGCCAGGTAATAGTAAATGTTCCCAACGAAGTTCTTTACGATACTCATATGAGTACAGCAGAAGCGACAGCATTCGCTAGAAAAATGGTAGCTTTGGGATACTACACGCGTAGCAATGTATCCATAGGGTACTGTGCGGAGATAGCAGGACTTACTGAAGAGGAATTCATGATGTTCCTGGGAGAAAACCACATAGACATCTTTCGCTTCGAGGACGACGGTGAGCTAATGAGGGATGTGGCAAATGCGTAAGGTCATTGTGAATTCAACCCCTTTGATTTCTCTTTGTAAGGTCGGATTGCTAGACTTACTTGAAAAACAGTACGGAGAAATAACCATTCCAGAAGCTGTGTTCAGGGAAGTTGGAAGAAAAAACGATGCCGTTAAGAAACAGGTTTCTTCATTATCGTGGATTCACGTAGAAGCCATAAAAGAGACAAAGAGCAGGAGAATGTACAAGGCCAAACTCCATGATGGTGAAGTGGAAGTTATGATTCTTGCTCAGGAACATGAGGGTGAGCATCTTGTTGTGATTGATGATTTTCAAGCACGCCGGGCAGCTGAGTATTTGGGTCTTAAATTGACGGGAACGATTGGCGTTTTAATAAAAGCTAAAGAAAACGGGTACGTTGATGCTGTTATGCCAGTTATCAGTGAGATGGAACGCGAGGGGATTTATTTTTCGGATAAATTGAAGGAACAAATCAGGCATATTTCAAAAGAGTAGCAAGAAGGACACAGAGAACTTGGGAAAGAATCACACATCATGTGAGGGTCTCAAAGACGCCCCTCCACGGCTTTGCTTGGGGACTGCTCAAGCGGTTTTGTTCAATCCATTTACTTCCGACGCCCCCTAAAGGGGGAACACTCATTTATGAGTTTTTATCTGCTTCTTCCTGATTCTTAATATAGTCCATGATCGTCGCTTCGTTCACATCGCCAACCGTAGAGACAAAGTATCCGACCGCCCAAAAATGTCGGATATACTTATCCTTCAATTCAGGATGCTTATCAAAAAACATAAGTGCGCTCTTGCCTTTCAGCGTTCCAACAAACTTGGAAACCGACATTTTGAGCGGAATTGACATATACATGTGCACGTGATCTAAACACACTTTACCTTCGATTAAAGTCACTTCGTTCATATCGCAAATTTTGCGCAGTTTCTGTCCCATATCTTTGCGATATTACCCATACATTGCCTTACGGCGATATTTTGGAATAAACACAATATGATACGTGCAATTCCATCTCGTATGTGATATACTCTGTATGACCATTGGTCAACCTCCTGTCTCTTTGCTTGGATTGAACCCCCAAGTAATTGTAGCACAGGAGGCACTAAATTATTACTATGGGCAACGCTTCCGCTCTTCCCATTCCACCACATCATGTGGGGGGTTTTATAGTAAACGCCAAAAGTCTTTTTACTTTGCCTTTCAGCAAACAACAGGTATTAGCCTCTGATGTAATAATCAAAGTCAATACTTTAATGTCGTTTACTATACCAGCCCACTCAAGGCTGGGTTATCAAAAACTGATTGACTGGGTGAAAGACCCGGATGGCGAAGCTATGGAAAGGAGGCGATCACGTGTCAGATATCATTATCCCACAGGATACCGTTGTGGACGAAAACAAATTCTATGAAAACCTCCGATCCTATATTGTCACCGCCCAGAAGAAGATTTATGCAGCGGTCAACTCTGCCATGGTTACTGCTTATTGGCAGATCGGAAGAGATATCCACATCGCTTGCGTTGAAAATGATCGTGCTCCTTATGGAAAGCAACTGTTAAAGAATGCTTCACTGAAGCTGACAGCAGAGTTTGGGAAAGGCTTTGACGAAACAAATCTTCGGAAAATGCGCCAGTTTTACCGGACATTTCCGGTAATTGAGGATTTGAAACCAGAAGTGAGCTGGTCGCATTATCGCCTGCTCATGCGTGTCCCGGATGATAAGGCGCGCGGGTTCTATCTGGAAGAGACAGTAAAGTCAGCTTGGAGTGTAAGACAACTTCAACGTCAGATAAACACAATGTATTATCAGCGCCTTCTTTCCAGTCGGGATAAGGAAAGTGTGGCCGCAGAGATCGAGAAATCTGCTCCGAAGCCGGAATATACAAAGATTGTTCACGATCCATATGTTCTTGAATTCTTGGAGCTTGAGGATAATGAGCACTATTATGAGGGAGACTTGGAACAGGCGATTATCGATCACCTGCAGAAGTTCTTCTTGGAAATGGGGCGAGGCTTTACATTCGTCGGACGTCAGGTCCATCTGGTCATCGGGAAGAAGCATTATCACATCGATTTGGTTCTGTACAACATTCTCCTTCGCTGCTATGTCCTTATCGATCTGAAAATCGATGAGTTGACGCATGAAGATATCGGCCAGATGCAGATGTACGTCAACTACTATACCAGGGAAAGGATGAACCCTGGAGACATTCCGCCGATTGGTATTTTGCTCTGCGCAGAGAAGGACGATGCAGTTGTTCAATATACACTGCCAGAAGATAATCAACAGATTTTCGCGGCAAAGTACATGCCGTATCTTCCCACAAAGGAAGAACTGAAGAGAGAGCTAAACTTGGAGGACTTCGAGCAGAAATGAAAATGAGACACAGTGTGCCTCGAATTCCCAAATGAGACACGGCGTGTCCCGAATCTGCGTGTGGTTATCGGACCCGCAAGCTCCCAGAGGATGGTAGCTGATCCAGCCAATAGACGTGAAATAGAGAAAGTTGAATACATAGTGTGCCGAACGAGAGCCATGATAGGGGACCTAAAAGATAAACGTGTCGAAGAGGAGGAGTGCGGTGCGGAGATATCATTCCCTTAAAGATGAATTGGTAAGAAAATCGCGGGAATCAATGCTCGCTGCTGTGCAGATTTATAGTAAACGACATTAAAGTATTGACTTTGATTATTACATCAGAGGCTAATACCTGTTGTTTGCTGAAAGGCAAAGTAAAAAGACTTTTGGCGTTTACTATATATTTGTTTTCAATAAAAAACGACACTCATTCCAAAAAAATCCGACACTGAATTCGTTGGAACAGTTGTCGGAAATCGTTGGAATGGGTGTCGATTTCGTCGTATTATCCAGCACTGACTGCATGCCTTTTCTTGCCAGTCAGGAGCGCTTCAACAAGGTTGAGGTACAGCCGGACGGGTATGGCCTGTACTGAAATGATCAGGCGGTGCTCTCCCATCTTGATTTGTTTATGCACGGCATGACCGTGCCACTCCGGCCGAAAGTTTTTCAGCGTTACCTTCAGCATCGTGTAGTCAGTGCCTCTGAGGCCTGCACAATCCTCGACTGTTCCCGTCAGAACATCGGTGACCTGATGCGAAGGGACAAGCTGCATCCAATCCGAACCGATGTCAAATACAAGCTGTTTTCAAAGGCAGAGGTAAATCAGCGGCGAAAGGACTGACCACGCCGGACAGCAAAGAAAGCAGGAAACTCAGGCTTCCTGCTTTCTTTGTATGCGATGTCTCCGATTCACACAGGTTTCATGCCGGATCAGAGAACCTGGGTGCCATCCACAACCAGATGATGACCGTTTGCCTCGACATTTTCCAGTTTTCCGCTGAAGGAACGGATATGGCTGTCACCGGTCAAAGTCCACTTGCTGTCCGCATCCATGTCTATGTCCACATCGCCGCCCTCACCGTCTGAATTAATGCTTCCGGTCAGTACGGACCCGGTCATCCGGATTTCGAGAGAAGAGAGTTTGTCAACTGAAATCGACCCCTCCAGCGTCTGCTGCTCCGCATTCAGTGTGCACTGACCGCCATTCTTCCCGTCCTTGCCCCACCGGCCGGCGGATACAATGAGCAGTTTCCCGCTCTCGGACAGGTTCAAATCCGCCTGTTTCAGGTTGATGACGGCGGATGTATTCGTGCAGTAAAACATGGCCCCGCTGCGCGCGGTCATTTCCCCGCCGGTCATCGTAAAGACCGATGTTCCCTCACTCGCATCCCCGGATGCGCTCTGATACAGCAGGACATTTGCCTTTACACTGCCTTCCTTTGTGGACTGATCATTTCCTTCAATCGTCACGTTCTCAAGCGTAACGGTGTTTTTTCCCTCGATGATCACAGCTCTGGACTGCTCTGAGAGACACTGTGCATTGCTGACGGTTATGTCTGCGGTGCTGTAAATGGCCGGGCAACCGTTTTTCCCGGTGGACCGGTACGTGCCGCCGTCCAGGACCATCGTCCCGCCGCCGCGGTCAGAGCGAATGGCTGCCTTGCTGGCACTGGTAACCGTCAGATTGTGTCCGGTCAATGTCCCGCCTCCGGCAACCTGTACCCCGCCCGCGCCGCCGCCCGACACGGTAACATTGCAGTCCTCAAGAACAATCACGCCGTCCTCATAGGCAAACACCCCGGTTGCATTGGGTGCCTCTGCCGTGATCTCACTGTCGCTCAGGGTCAGCTCACCCTGCTCATAGACCCGGACCGCGGCATTCACACCGCGAAAACTGGACGCATCCGCGCTGGACGCTTCGCCGGACGTTTTCTGAATATTCGCCTTCTCTATGGTTACTTTGGCCGTTCCCGAAACTTCAACCGCACTCTCGTCTGTCTCCGTTGCCGTATAGCTGTCCTGGACAGACACCGTTCCATCCGGAACACTGACCGCCATTGCCTCTGCGGCAAAGCACAGGCAAAGCAGGAATGCCGCCCAACCACTCTTTTTCATGTCATCTTTCTCCTTTCCAATTTGCTTAACGAATGTGACTCTGTCCTGGCCCGGATCTGGTTTGGTCCGGGACAGAGCCACTTTTTATGTAACTCCTGTCCATTTTTCGGATCTCAAAGCCGTCATTTCCATACCGCTTTGCAAAGATCCGGCTGTGACAATCTGTCCTTATGGATGCCGTGACTATGCATCCATATTCAGGCTTTTCCTGTACCGGAACGCGACTGCCAGCCCCAGTATCAGGCAGATAACCGAAGCGATCACCAGGGGTCCTGCGGCGGTCTGGTCAACTGCTGCGGCCTGGTCCGTCATTTCTGTCGTTTTCCCCTGAGGTTTCCACTGTTCCGGCATTTGTCCGGAAGGAGTTTCCTCCTTCATCCCTTCCGCCGGTGCAGCCGCTTCCTCTGTCGCCGTCTCAGAGGCTCCGGTTTCATCCGTCTCCATCTCCCGCGGACCGAAACCGCCCGTCGGCTGGAAATTGCCCATGTCTTCCGGCGGCTCCATGCCTTCCTGGAAAGCGGGGCGCATTTGCCCGTTTTCATGGTTCCCGTGCATTCTGTTCCCGCCGCCCATTCCGAATCCGGAACCGTTCCCGGCAGTAACCGCTGTATCTGTCAGCTCAACGGTTTCCTCCGTATCGCCAATCCGAATGGTATAGGTTTCACCCACGGTCATCTCCGGACAGCTGATAACCAGGGCAGAAAAGCTGTATGGAACGGTTCCGCTGAGCAGTTCATTTCCGGCAGCATCCAGAAGGGTCACTGTGCTTCCCGCCGGGGCGCTCTCACTGAGGGTATACAGAATGGAGGCCTGGGCGGATTCTGATTCGAAGCTTTCCGCCATGGCGCTGTCCCCGCAGGCGATGATTGTTCCGCCGCTGATGGTCATTTTCCCGCCGCTTTCACTGCCGACGTCAAGCGCATTGTTGCCGCTGTTTCCGCCAAGGCTCACCCGAATCTGTCCGCCGGTGATGGTAATATTCCCGTTTGAGTCAATTCCGTCCGCATCTCTGCCGTTCTCATTCAGGATCGTCAGGGTGCCGCCGGAAATCCGAATCCATGTATCCTCTACGCTGACAATCGTCTGCTCTTCCGTCGCGGCAGAATCGGCTGCCTGGTCCATTGGCCTGCCGTTACCCATGCCCCCTCTTCTGAAGGTGCCATCCTGCATCTGCCCGAGGCCCTGGGCCGGAGGTTCTGCGGTGCCGTTGCCCGCTTCCGGGACGGATTCGCCCGGTGTACTTTCCGTGACCGTGGCCACTGTTTCGGGTGTTTCCCGGGCCATGTCCGGATCCGGCGTCTCCCCTTCGTCAAAGGCCTGCAGATGACCGCCGAAAGGTCCCTGCATGCCCATACCACCGCCCATGCCTCCGCCCATGGCATTCCCGGTGTTTCCGTTGGCATTGATTCCGTCATCCTGGGAATGAATGTTCACATCCCCGCCGGCGATTTCGACAGTCACCGCCTCAATGCCTTCATAACAGTCCTTTACCAGAAGGACGCCGTCCTGAATCAAAAAGGAGGTGTCCGAATGAATGGCATCATCTCCGGCTGTAATGGTCAGGGTCCCGTCGCTCATCACGATGTCGCCCTCGGAATGAATGCCGTCCTGCTCTGCCTCAATCGTCACATTCGCCGCGGTCAGGCAGAAATGGTCGTTTACCCGAAGGCCGTGATTTGGGGCGGTCACTGAAATTGTTCCGCCGGTGATTTTCAGATCGTCCTTCGAGGTGATGCCGTTTTCAAGGGCGGCCACCACCGTAAGCGCTCCGCTCCCGTTGATCGTCAGGTCATCATGGGAGAAAATGACACCGTTGGTGCCATCTGCCAGGGCGGTTTCGGAAAAGGCCGCAGGGCCCGTCAGGGTATTCTCTGTCCCCTCCGCGAGGGTCAGGAAGACCTTGTCCGCCTGATCCACCCGGATGCAGGCATCATCGCTGCAGGTCAGATTCACGCCGTTCAGCTGAATGAAGACCTTGGAATACCGTTCTGCATTCACGACGATGTTTCCATCTGTCAGTTCCCCGGAAATGACATACCGGCCGCTCTGGGCAATCACCAGACTGCGATTCAGCCAGTATGCCCCTTTTCTGGAGATCTTCCCGGAATCCCCGCTGAGGGTGATCACCGTCGCCTCCGACGTGTCCCAGCTGCCGTTCAGATCATTCTCCGTAAAGTACTCATTGCCCGTATAGCTCTCCGCATCCGCGTCTGAGACCTTGACAATTCCCAGCTTTTCCCCGTTCATAAACAGAATGGTGACGATCAGGGAAAGCACGGTCACAATGGCGCAGACCCGGTCAATAAATCGATAGGTAGACATTGGCTCTCCCTCCAATTGGTGCCGTTGTTTTCTCTCTGGCACCGGTGCTTTTCCGGTGCATATCCCGGGCCGGCTGCCGCAGCGGCAGCCGGCCCGCTTCATCCGGATCTCTCAGGCGATCAGCTCATGTAATCGCCGTTGTAACTGACCAGCACCGCACTGCGTACGCCGTCCATGTCAGCCAGTTCATTCATGAAATCCGTGGATTCATCCTTCAGGCGGATTTCCAGATTCAGCTCGATGGCGCCCTTCTGAACGCTCTTGCTCTTCACGTTCATCCGTGAGGTATGTGTCTTCAGGAAATTCGTGGACCGGTTCTCGCTCTCCCGGTTCTCACACTGGAGCACCACGATGTACGGATTCACATGGGATTTCCGGTTGGCAAAAATCAGGAAGATGAGTCCGATGGCCACGCTGCCAAAGACCGCCAGAGGAATCATGCCCGCCGCCAGCACAATGCCGGCCGCAATAGACCAGAAGAGAAACGCAATGTCCATCGGCTCCTTGATGGCCGTTCTGAAACGGACAATGGACAGGGCACCCACCATACCAAGGGAAAGAACCACATTGCTGGTCACCGCCAGGATGACAAAGGTTGAAATCATCGTCATCAGAATCAGTGTCACGCCAAAACTGGAGGAATACATCACGCCGGCATAGGTTTTCTTGTAAATCAGAAAGATGAACAGGCCGACGCCAAAGGACAGTCCAAGTGCCAGGAACATATCCAGCATGGTAATCGAGGTCACGTTGGCAAGAAAGTTGGATTTAAAAATATCGTTGAAAGTCATGGTTATATTCTCCTCTCAATGGTTGTTCATTCATGTTCTGTCCGGATCTGCCTCAGTCATACATCCGGCACTGGGCGTATTTGGAAAAGGCCGTTACCCGCCGCCCCGGGGTCTGTACCGCGTCCCGGATAATGGAGGGCAGGAAGTTGTCCCACTTCACCTCAAGGATAATTCCGGCATCCACGGCGGGAATCGTGATACAGTCCGGATTCAGAAAGTCCACACATCCAAGACCTGTCCGGATGTTATAGTCAAAGGTCACCCGCACATTCCCCGGCCCGTAGATGAACGGCTCCCGGGTATAGTCCACGATGGTTCTTGGTCGCAGGCCCTGAAACTTCATCTTGGTGTAGAGTTCCTGAACCAGGCTCCTGCCCGAGTCCATCATCCAGTCAAGCCGGCCATCCACGATGGCCTGTGCCTCCTCCGCGCTCAGCCCGGCGCTGTATTTGGCACCCAGGCCGCTCACCTTGCTCTTCTTCTCCAGATGAATCAGGTTCAGGTCGCCGTTGTAGTAACGGATGCGGAATTTCTCCCGCCGGTTCACCCCGTCCACCTTTTCCCGAAGTGCCTTGTCATTCAGGTTATCAAAATAAAGACTGCGGATCAGGTATTTTCCGTCCTGTGCATGCGGATCCGGAATGGCCACTGCCCGGAGCCGCTGACGGATGGTCAGCAGGTCCACGTACCGGATTTCATGCTTCCACTCGTGACGATACCGAATATCCTCCATCTGTGTGCATCTCCTTCTTCATATCTCAATGTTGGTCCTATCATTTGCCGGAGCAGGTTTGTTCTGGTCAAACTCTGATAAACTGTCGCTGCGCGACAGGGCCGCTTTAATGCCTCAATGTTGGTTTTTTGTCAGCACGGGGAAGGCCAACTAGAAAAACCCTCCCTTGCTGCTGACGGTGTCAGTATAAGGGAGGGAGATTGAAAAAAGATTGAAGATTATTTAATTTTTTTAACTGTTCAGCCTAACAAGACCATTCTGCAGCAGGTTCACTTTGCCGGACCGCCGACCATGAGTTGAACCCAATAATGAAAAGGCTCACACAATACTCCGGAAACAGAAGATTGCGTGAGCCTTTTATCCAACAAGCGGCATGCCGCTCAACCTTCAGCCACACCATAGTCCTTTAAAAGTTTTTCCAAATACTTCGGATCTTTTAATGCCTTCTCTGTATCCTCGTTCTTTCCCAGCTCATGAAGCTTTGAAAACAACCGAATAATATTCTTTTCGCCT
>DGWH01000102.1 GCA_002395225.1 Christensenella sp. UBA4263 | reverse complement strand
AAGTCACATCCTGGATCGTGATGGCGGCCTGGACCTTTTCTACGACAGCTGCGTAGGTGATGCCGTCTTCAGCGTTGTTCTGGATGACGAAGTTGGGGACAACGGCTTTTTTGCGGGGCTTCCTGGCAACAGTCTTTTTAACTTTTTCAACAACAGACTCTGTGGCTGTGCCGCGCGGATCTTTTCGTTGCGGGCATCCATGGCGATCTGTCCGGACTCACGGGCTTCATACTCTGCGTTTGTGATCTTTGTTCTTGCAGGAGCCAGAAGATTCACCTGGTGAAGTCCCTCCCGCTCACAGATCTGCATGACCTGCGCTTGCAGATATTTGAGATAGCGCGGTGTCAGATTGTGCTTGTAGCCGGCACGGCTGTCGATGTCCCGCTCCATGAACGGCTGCTTTTCAACATCCAGTTTCCTCAGGCTGTTCATGATGAAATGAACATGAATATTACCGCTTCCGTGATGGCCGTCGCTGTGCGTACAGACAAGGATCTGATGCCCGGGAAAACATTTGCGGGCGAATTCCATCCCAAGCTCGTGCGCATGTGCGGGATCAAGCAAACCTTCTTCCTTGTCCCTGGGATCGAAGCTCAGGATGTAATGATGGGATTTGATGTCGTTGTAATTCTGGTTTTTATGGTACTTCCAGTTCAGCATCTCACATTCCTTGTCGAAAGAAAGCGGAGTGCAGTTGATCCCGTCCAGAATGAAGGAGTCCCTCATAATGAGATTACCTTCCGCATCGCGAAGAGGCGTCCCGTTCCGGTCATGTTCGAACATCAGATACTTAATGGGCTTTCCATAGTCGGCACTCTTACTTGCCAGATGTTTTAATGTAGCCACGATATTCTCCTCCAAAAGCCAGAAGCTCCTCCCGCATTTTCATCACCTCATTGATACAGCGGCGGAGCTCTTCCTGCATCGACTCGGACTTTACCCCGCCCATATGAAAATACCTTGTCAGCTGGTTCAGGTTGTTACTGATCGAGGACAGCTCGGCAGAGATCCTTTCCAGCGAAGAAAAATTCGCGACGATGTGATTGTGGATTTCGATCTTTCCATAGATGGCCTGATTCCGCATATATGCTGCCATCTTCATACCGGCAGCGTTTGCCGCACTCTGCACCAGGGCATACTGCGCGTCATCCAGAAGGACCTTCATGTTATGCGTCTTCTTATCTCCATGTTCCTTTTTAGGGTTAGGCATACATCCCCCTTTCTGCCATGCGCACTTGCAGGCTCATAGATTACTCATGCGAAGCATGACCGATGTGTTGCGACGAAGGAGAAACGCAGCGCTGCAGACACAGAGACTGTGGAGCCAGAGAATCATTTCCGATTTTCAGACCCATAGAGGCAGAAAACGCCCTAGAAATGACACGCGAGGGAATGGGGAATCGCAATCCCCATCAAGTTTTGCGATGACCTTTTTTCGAAACTGTCGAAAAAATGGTCAGCAGCAGAATCTTGCGTTGATGTGTCATGCCCCTGGGATTCTGCGAAATCTCCTTCTATTAACCCCAAAGATTTTGCGGCGCAGGAAAGCAGGAAGAGATTAATCAATTTCTTATGCAAAGAAGTGGAGGTTCCGGGATATTGTCTTAAATGATGAAAGTGGGCTGTCTGCCCACCAAAGAGATTTGTTTTGAGTGTACAGTGTAATAAATGTAGATTGTTACAAACATAAGCATGAAGAAAGCTGGATTTGATCCAGTCCTACGGTTCTGGCATCCGTCGGGCTAAGACAGCCATGGAAGTCAACGGTTCACCAAAGCTGGTCTTCAGCCCGAATAATGACACTGACGATTACACGCTTGCCGTAGCCTATGTTAATGAGGAATTCGCCAGGATTCAGGAAGAAAGCGACAAAAGTGTCAGTGACATTGGCATTGAGAATGGCATTGAGAGCAAAGCGCCCGCCACAGCTGAATTTATAAAAACCTATTCTCAAAGCAGGAGAAAAACAGCTGTGAAGATTGCTTTAGAAATCCTGGCAAATAGCATGCTGACTATTCCACAGATATCAGATAACTCTGGAGTGTCAAAACGTACAGTAGCACGATATATGAAAGAATTCCAGGATGCAGGTGTTTTGATACGAGAAGGCAGCGATACCAACGGTAAATGGATTTTGGTGTAGAAGGCATTTGAAGCAGTATCAGGGAAAGGCAGGACATAGAACATGAGAAAAATACTCTACTACTTGATTGGCAGCGGTGAGGCAGAAAGTGTTGGATCCCAATGAGATCGGCCGCCAGCGGTATGCGCTTTCCAAGCTGTGCAATATCCTGTTTACCTACGAGCTGGATCGAAAACTGAAAAAGGCGGGTTCTAAGGTCGCGGTGAACGCGATAAATCCGGGACTGATGCTGACCACGAATCTGGGCGGCCCGCGCAGAATGACGACAGAGCAGATCAAGGCACGGGAAGCTGAAATGTCTTACTGGGTGGGAGACGTCAGAAAGTCCGCCGAGACAGTATATACGGTTCTGAGCGATGCAGCCTATGCGGATGTATCCGCAAAATACTTTGATCGTGGAACCGTTACGATTCCGTCTTCGGAATTGTCCTACAACGAGCGGCTTGCAGCAGAATTGTGGGATAAAAGTGTTCAGGTGACAGGGCTTGATAAAGAAAATACACTATTCATTATCAGCTGAACGGCTTTCTTGAAGAATAAGACAGACCAAGGCTCCCACACTGCCACCAAGCGGCGGCGGGGAGCCTTCTTTTATGCTTCGATGTCAATTGTGATTCCAGACTTGAATTCCACGGTGAAGTGATCCTCGAAGACCGTAATCTTCATGATCAGGCGTTTGACCAGCGTTTCATCAAATTCTGTGATGGTGGTAGGCTGCTGCCGGATGAAATCCTGCAGGT
>DGWH01000041.1 GCA_002395225.1 Christensenella sp. UBA4263 | reverse complement strand
TAGCCATCCGGCAGCGTAACGGGCACATTTTCCGTGTTCAGGTACCGCTCCCCTGTCACCTTCTGCTGGGCATTGTATGTCCGGGTTAGGGCGGAATAGCCGCTGTTGATCATCACCGGGCGCCCCTGATCATCCAGATAATGGACCCCGATAACCTTCCCCTGGGTATCCACATCGTTGTGCAGGGCATACGCGCCGTTGCCAATCATGGTCGGCTTTTCCTCGGCGTCATAATAGGATTCATCCGTCAGCTTCTTGGCTTTGTCATATTTCCGGCGGACCATGGCATAGCCATTCCGGGAAACGGTCAGGTTCCCTTCCGTATCCAGATACCGTTCACACAGGGTATTGCCGGCCTGGTCCACCTCCCGGGCAATCGCCGCGGCCCCGATGCCGGCCATGCAGGGCTTCCCGTTTTCATCATAATAGGATTCCAGAACCACATGGCCGCGGGCATTGTATTCCTTTTGGACCGTCGCATAGCCCGCCGTACGGCAAACCGGATTTCCTTCGGCATCCAGTGTGGTTTCGCTGCTTACCCGGCCCTTTTTGTCATATGTCCGGACAATGGCCGCATACCCGGAGCTCAGGACAATGGGCTGACCGTCCTCACCGAAGTACTGTTCCCCGGTGACCTTTTTCATTTCATTGTACTGGCGCATTACCCGGGCATATCCGGCTGAGGAGATGACCGGTTTTTCCTCTGTATCCAGGTACCGCTCCTCGGTCAGGTTCCCGTTTTCATCATATGTTCTCTGCATCACCGCGGTCCGGTTGCTGCGCATGGTCAGGTTTCCGTCTGCATCCAGGGTCCGCTCTTCCGTGATTTTTCGTTTCTCATTATAGGTCCGCACAACGGTCGCATACCCGGCGATCTGCCGGACCGGCCTGCCCGCGGTGTCCAGGTAGGATTCACGGATCACATTTCCGGCCTCATCATACTCACGCACCAGTCCGGCATAGCCTGCCGGCACCACCGTCAGCATCCCCCCGGCATCCAGGTACTTTTCAGAGGTCATTTTCCGTAAAAAGTTCCATGTACGGACAACTTCCGCATATCCGGCAGCGGAAACTTTCCGGTTACCCTCGCTGTCCAGATATGTCTCCCGGATGATATTGCCCGCACCGTCATATTCACGCGCCAACTGCGTATAGCCCTTAAACACTTCCAGCGGATTCCCGTCCGCATCCTCATATGCCTCATGAACAAGATTGTTCACGCTGTCATATTGCCGCCGGACAACGGCCGCAATTCCCTGCGTCCTGAGCGGTTCTCCGTCCGCGCCGAACCGGCGCTCAACGATGTTGTTCCCCCGGCTGTCATATTCCCTTGTAAAGGCGGCAAATCCGCTGTCATTTATGGCCGGATTTCCAAAGGCATCCAGATAGCTTTCCCGGGCCAGTCGTTTCTTCTCATCGTATTCCCGGCGCAGCTCGGCATATCCCTCACGCCGTTCGGTCAGCGTGCCGTCTGCATCCAGATACTGCTCGGCGATCAGCTGTTTCCTGACATTGTACTTCCGGCGGATTTCCGCATACCCTTTTTCCAGCAGGACCGGTTCATCTTCCAGATCCAGATACTGCTCCCGGGTGACCAGCCCGTTCCGGTCCCGCTCATACCTGACCGTGCTGTATCCCCTGGTGCTC
The DNA here is from genome assembly GCA_002395225.1 of Christensenella sp. UBA4263. Lineage (GTDB taxonomy): Bacteria > Bacillota > Clostridia > Christensenellales > Aristaeellaceae > Ventricola. The sequence continues at coordinate 10,407 of DGWH01000041.1, read as the reverse complement.
TCCACCGGCCGGTCTGAAAGATCCAGGTACGTTTCCCGAATGACCCGGTTCTCCGAATCCAGTTCAGCCCGAACTGCCGCGTATTCCTGTTCGCGCATCATCGGCTGACCGTCCGCGTCATAGTACCGGAGAATATACGAACGCCTGTCCTCCGCATACTGCTTATGGGTATAGGCATATTCCCTTCCCTGCGTGGAGCGGCCGCCCTCTGCATTGTAAAAGAACGAGGTGATCAGTTCATCTTCCTCATCATACACGTTGACCTTGCGGGCCACATCCTGTGAGTTGTTGACCAGCTCGCCCTCAAGCCCCAGATATCGCTGCTCGGTCACTTTCCCGCTTTCGGAATACTCATATTCCACTGCGTGATACCCGTCCGTAATCAGCACCGGCTGACCAAAGGCGACATACAGATCCGCGGACTTCCGCCCTTTCTCGGCATAGGTATTGCGTATTTCCGTATAGCCCCGCGGGTTGAGCACCTCCAGTCCCTCACTGTTCAGATACCGGGTTGAAATGATGTTCCCCTCGTCATCATGGCTGTATGCGACAGAGGCATATCCGTTTGCCGTCACCACCGGCTCCCCCTGGGCATTGTAAAACGACTGCCTGGTCAGGTTATTCTGCCGGTCGTATTCGTACCGGATTTCTGCGTATCCCTCTATGCCGTCAATCCGGCGGTCTTCCGTGTCGTAATAGGTTTCCGTTTCCACCATCGTCCCCTGACGATAGGTCAGTTTTTTCTGCGCATACCCCAGACTCTCCGCAATCGTTTTCTTCCCGAACTCATCGTAATAGGTCGCTGAGGTCAGACGCCGTTTGCCGTTCCAGGACTGCCGGACCATGGCATATCCCTTATTGCTCCGCATCATCTCCCCTTCCGGGCCGTAATAGATGATCTGCTGCGGGCAGCCCTTTTTGAAATCGATCTGCGTCTTGCCATAGATGCCTTTTTCGGTCATATACGGCTCATCGTTTTCATCATAGTACATTTCACGGGTGTACGGTTCCTTGGCGGATTTCATGATGTAACGCACCGTGGCCCATCCCTCCGGGCCGGGCGTCAGCATATGATTTTCATCATAGTAGGAGATCCGGCTGAGGCGCTTGTGCCGGTCCAGTTCCCGCTCCATTTCCGCGTATCCGGCTGCCCGGTTAAAGGCCGGTGCGCCGTCTTTGTCAACGTAGCGGACACCGGTCAGGATCTTCTGGTCCGCATAGGTATATTCCGCTCGGGAATAGCCATCCGGCATGTTCATCTCATTGCCGTCCTGGTCAAAGTACGTCTCAGACATGACCAGCGGATACTGCCCGCCGCGGACAGAGGGAACCGTCTCTGCCTTGTAATGGGCACAAATCCTGTCCGTGCTCACCGGCTTCCCGTCCGCGTCATAGTTAAACATTTCAAGCAGGGTCTTTCCCTGATAGGTGCTGACCTGATGGGCAAACCCTTCCGGCCCGCAGACATCTTTTCCGTCCACATCCACGTACCGGATTTCAATGACTTTGCCCAGCGCATTATACCGTTTCTGAACGGTCGAATAGCCGCCGTCCAGTGAATTCACCGGCTTCCCCTCCGTGTCCAGGAAGGTCTGCCGGGTGACCCATTTATCACTGTAATACACATACCGGACCTGGGCATATCCGGTATTCTCCGCCGTCACCGGGTTTCCCTCATCATCCACAAAGGTCACCAGCGTCGGCTTTCCCTTCCCGTTGAATTCCTTTCTGACCTGAAGGTTCGTGGAAATCTCGGCACAGGCTGTACCTGCAGCCAGAGAAACCAACAGGGCCACCATTAAAAGCTGTTTTTTCATCCTTTTCTCCTCAAACTCACCTTTATCATTTGCCGGATCCACATTGCACGAGTCTGGTTTTGATTCACTGCCGCTCTAAGCCAGTTCTCCGCAGGCAGAACTCATTTATTCTGCCTGGCTGTTCCCCGGCTCTCATCTGACTATCTGCTTCTTTTCATCTGAGCGGTCATGCCCCACAGGTTCCCGGAATGCCGCAGGACCGGCAGGCTGCCGCTTTGCTGCAGGAACCGTTCCAAAAAAGCAGACACAGGCAAAGAAAGATCATTTTGAAGATTCCTTACCTGCGGCATCTTCCAGAATAGATATGAAGTATAACAGAATCCTCCTTCAAATTCAATTCCGGCAGGCTTCCCGGAACATAATGAAACCGTGCAAAAGGAAACAGACACCCTGCCGGCAGCTCCCCCTCCGGCAAATCCCCCGGATAATGGCAAAGCCCGGCCAGTGGTCGGGCTTTTGTCTCAGAGCTTCAGAAGATGCGCTGCATTTCCGCCAAGGATGGCCGCACGTTCCGCATCGGTGATGGACAGTTCTGACAGAAACGCAATGGACTTTGCCTGATCTGTCCAGGGACTGTCACTGGCATAAAGAATCCGGTCGGCGCCGAAAACATGGATAAAACGGAGCATTTTCTCTGCGTCCAGCATCGCCGGCTGCCGGGGAATGCCGGGCAGTTCGTCGATCTCATCCATGGAAAAGGCACAGTCAAGATACACACCGGTATCCGCCAGAAGTTCAAGGACCTGATCCCATTGACGCCATCCGCCCATATGAGCAAGAACGAAGGGAAAATCGCCGATCTCCCGGACGACCTGCAGACACATCTGCGGCGAGCAGTGGACCTCGCCGGGAAAACCGATATCATAGCCGGCATGGGTCAGGACGATCAAGCCCTGTTCCGCTGCCGCGCCAATGATCCGCAGCATCCGGATGTCCGTCAGGTCCACCCCTTGATAAACCGGATGCAGCTTGATGCCCTTAAAGCCCAGTTCCCGGACCCGGCGCAGTTCCTCCGCCGGGTTCGGGAAATCCGGATGCATGCACGCAAAGGACAGCAGCCGGCCCTCATACTGTTCATTGAGGCGCAGTGATGCATCATTGACCTTTACCACCTGGGCAGCGGATGTGGCCACCGGCTGGATAACCGAGAGATCCACGCCGGCCTTTTCCATGGAGCGGAGAAGGCCGGCATTGGTTCCATCCGAATGCGGGAATATACCGGCTTTGAGACTCAGCTGACGGATGGCCGAATCCGCAATCCGATCAGGAAAGGTATGTGTATGAAAATCGATAATCATGCCGTTCCTGATTAATCCTCGTTAATCGAGTTCCGCATCGAAACAAGAACCTTTTCGTTGTAACAGGAAAATGCATCCTCCACCAGTTTCCGGTCCGGCTTGGGGGTCACCATCGATACGACCGGGACGATCACCAGACCGGCCAGCATGCAGAAGGCACCCGCATTGATGGGGCTCTGCAAAATCGGCGGGAACGAGGAACGGACAAACATATTGGCCAGCATGACAACGGTTGAAAAGAGAAGGCTGCACCAGACGGCCGCGCCGGAGGTTCCCTTCCAGTAAAGACCATACAGGAACGGCGCCAGGAATGCACCGGCCAGTGCGCCCCAGGAGACGCCCATCAGCTGCGCAATGAAGGTCACGTTGGAGCGGTACTGGATGATGGCGATAATGACCGAAATCGCCACGAAGACGACGATCAGGCAGCGCATGATGAAGACCTGCTTTTTCTCATCCATGTCCTTGATCACATTCTCTTTCAGCAGGTCCAGGGTCAGGGTGGAGCTGGAGGTGAGAACCAGTGAGGAAAGGGTTGACATGGACGCAGAGAGCACCAGAATGACCACAACGGCAATCAGGATGTCCGGAAGACCTGATAACATGGTCGGAATCACGGAATCATACCCGTTGGCGGCAATATCAATCCGGTCAGAGAACAGACGGCCGAATCCGCCCAGGAAATAGCATCCGCCGGCGACGATCAGGGCAAAGAAGGTGGATACGATGGTTCCGGTGGAAATGGACTTTTCGCTCTTGATGGCATAGAATTTCTGCACCATCTGCGGCAGTCCCCAGGTACCCAGTGAGGTCAGAAGGACCACGCCCAGGAGGTTGAGGGGATCCGGTCCGAAGAATGAGGCAAAGATGCCCGGAGTGGAGGAAACAGATTCATCACTGACCCGTGCCAGGCCGTCCAGTGCTGCCATGAATCCGCCGTTGCTGTTGAGCACCGCCACGATGACCGCGCAGATGCCGAAGAGCATGATAATTCCCTGAATGAAGTCATTTATGGCCGTTGCCATATAGCCGCCGGCAATGACATAGATGCCGGTCAGAACAGCCATGACAATCACACAGAGTGAATAGTCGATGTTAAAGGCCATGCCGAACAGACGGGAAAGGCCGTTATACAGAGAGGCTGTATAGGGAATCAGGAAAATGAACGTGACAATGGATGCCGCAATCTTAAGTGCCCGGCTGCCAAAGCGCTGTTCAAAGAACTGCGGCATGGTGCGTGAATCCAGATGCTGCGTCATCACGCGCGTACGCCGTCCCAGAATCACCCAGGCCAGGAGCGAACCGATCAGCGTATTTCCGATTCCTGCCCAGGTAGCGGCAAGTCCGTACTTCCATCCGAACTGGCCGGCATAACCCACGAACACAACCGCAGAGAAATACGAGGTTCCATACGCAAAAGCCGTCACCCAGGGACCGACCGAGCGGCCGCCCAGAACAAAGCCGTTTACATCCGTTGAATTCTTCCGGCAGATGAAGCCGATGGCCAGCATCACGCCGAAAAAGACAACCAGCATCAAAATTTTAATTCCCATACAGATACTCCTTTGCAGGCCTCAATGTTGGTCGTTTGCCGGAGCTGCTTTTGTCTGAGGCCTGGATTTGACAAACTGTCGCTGTGCGACAGGACAACTCCTTTGCAGGCCTCACTGTTGAGCATTTGCCGGAGCAGTATTGCATGAGGCCTGGATTTGTCTTAACTGTCGCTGCGCGACAGGGCCGCTCCTTTTGAACAGCCGCCTTAGCCGAACCGGCAGAGGGCTGTTCCAGTTTGTCTGACCGGTGCATACATCCGGTCAGCTGTGACAGAATTTCTCCGTTAAGACGTAAAGAGAGCCGGCTTTTCCACCGGCTCTCTTCTATTTCGGGAACTGGGGCAGATCAGGCCAGAAGGGCCTTGCAGGCCTCCACAAGCGCATCATTCTGCGCCTGAGAAGTCTCATGATCCTTGGCATTGGTGTTCACATAGAGCTTGATCTTCGGCTCGGTGCCGGAGGGACGGATGCAGACCCACGCATCACCCTCGAGTTCGAAATAAAGAACATCGCTCTTGGGCAGATCGACGGTGCCTACGTTGCCCTCGGCATCCGTACGCGTTCCGGCCAGATAGTCGCGAACCGCCAGGACCTTGGTTCCGGCAAGCTCCTTGGGCGGGTTGGCGCGCAGGTTCTTCATAATTTTCTGCATCTTTGTCAGTCCGTCCTTGCCGGGCAGGGTGACGGAGACAACCTTCTCGACATAATATCCATAGGTCTTATAGATCTCCTGCAGGATATCATACAGTGTCTTCCCCTGTGACTTCGCCCAGGCTGCCGCCTCGGCGATCAGCAGAGAAGCATTGACGCCGTCCTTATCACGTACAAACGTAGAGGACAGGAAACCATAGCTCTCCTCGAAACCGAAGACGAAGGTATTGGATCCGGTATCCTCAAACTGCTGAATCTTGTTGGCAATCCACTTGAATCCGGTCAGGGTATCAAAGCACTCGAGGCCAAAGCTTTCCGCAATCTTGCGGGCCAGCTCGGTGGAAACAACGGACTTGACCACCGCGCCGTTGGCGGGCAACGTGCCGAGCGCCTTGCGGCTCTTGAGGATGTAATACAACAGCGTGCATCCGATCTGGTTTCCGGTCATGAGGTAATACTTGCCCTCATCGTCCTTCACCGCAATGCCGACACGGTCGCAGTCCGGATCCGTTCCGAAAATGCAGTCCGCACCCACCTCATCTGCCAGCTTCATGGCCAGCGTAAAGGCGGCAGGATCCTCCGGATTGGGCACCTTGACGGTGGAGAAGTTCGGGTCGGGCAGCTCCTGCTCCTTGACCACATACACATTCTCAATGCCGATTTCCTTCAGGATACGGCGAACCGGCTTGTTTCCGGAACCATGAATCGGCGTATAGACGATCTTCAGATCCTTACCGGCCTTCTTCATCAGCTCCGGCTGCACAGAAAGCGTCTTTTCCTGGGCAATGTAATCATCATCCACTTCCTTGTGTCCGATGATCTTCAGCAGACCTGAATCAAGTGCTTCCTGCTCATCCATCTGCACGGCATCCTCATAGCTGTTCGCGCGGATGTATTTGAGCACCTGGTCCGCATACTCAGGCGGCATCTGGGCACCGTCCTCCCAGTACACCTTGTATCCGTTGTACTCCGGCGGATTGTGGCTGGCGGTAATGACGATACCGGCGATGGCATGGAGATGACGAACGGCATAGGAAAGAATCGGAACCGGACGGAGTTCATCAAACAGGTAGGCACGAATGCCCTCGTGGCAAAGAACCAGCGCAGCTGCCTTGGCAAACTCCGCACTCATCCGGCGGGAATCATAGGCAATGACCACTCCGCGATCTTTATAGCTGGGATCACCGGCATTGATGTAATCCGCAAATCCCTTCGTGGCACGCATGACATTATAAATGTTCATTCTGTTGGTGCCGGCGTCCAGCACACCGCGCATACCGGCCGTGCCAAAGGCCAGCTCCGTATAGAAACGATCTTCAATTTCTTTCTCATCGTCTGCAATGCCCAGAAGCTCCGCAACCGTCTCTGCGTCATCGGCAAACTCCTGCAGCCATTTTTCATATTCTTCACGATAGCCCATTGGTGAATCTCTCCTTTATCGAACAATCTTTTACGGGGATGACACTGTCTGTATTATAAATGATTTCCTGTCGATTTTAAAGAAGATTCCGACGATTTCAACAGATTTTGTCCGTCGGTTTGGAAACCCGCCAGACAGCAGGCACGAAACCGGCCTACCAATCCTCCCGTTCCTGTCCGCCGGCAGTTCTCTCTCGTTATAAACCGTAGCCCGGTCTTTCGGCACCGCAGCTTTTTTCGGTGCTCATATTTGACAAACCATGCTCTCTCCTCTGCCTGGTTTGTCCGAATGGCACTAACTCTCATAACCTTTCAGCAGAGTCCGAAGATCGCGAAAAGTATCCTCAACAGGTGCCACTCTGCCCTGTTTTACATTCTCATCCGCTTCAGACAAAAGTTCTAAAAGCTCGATTCTTGCTTTCATCCTCCGATATTCCTCATAGGCCAGAGATACTGTATCCCCTCTGCCGTTTCCTGTGATAATAACGGCTTCTTTTTCGTCTCTGCACAGTCGGGAGATTTCATTATAGTGATTCCTTAAATCTGCGGATGGTCTAATGGTTTCCTGAATCAGCATTGCATCTACCTTTCTCCCAAAATGAAGTTTTATGCGTTGACTAAACGGCTCCGAATGGCTATTTTGTGAACAAGTTTAAAAAGCACGGCAGTATGCAAGACCTGCCCCCCTAACTAATCATAGACAAATTATCTCATAGCATGTCACCACGCCAATCCTTTGATTTTCACATCATGAAAATGAAGCAGGGTTATCGGAGACATTGTAACGCACATATCGAAAGAAAAACGCCGCGAAGTCAGAGTCCCCACTTGAAGTGGGGGCCCTGACTTTTCTTAAGACATCTTTAGCCGGACACGATCTATTCTTTCTGAATTTCGCTTTCATTTCAGTGAGTCCGACAGACGATCTCGTATTCCGGTTCAGCACAGCGGCAACATACCCGGCACGCCGCAAACCCGAGCTTTTCGGCGCTTAGATCTCACATACCTTTTTTCATCTCACAACGTCCTGTTAATCCTTTTTGGAACAGGTTTACTGTCGTGTTTTGCAGGAACATTTATCCCAGATGCAGCACCTTAATCAGGAAAATCCAGGCCAGTCCGTAATAACTGACCACCGCCACCAGATCATTCACCGTGGTAATCAGCGGTCCGGAGGCCACAGCGGGATCCACATGAATGCTGTTGAAGAACATGGGAATGGATGTTCCGCCAATGCCCGAAATAAACATCGCCAGCGTCATTGCCAGACCGATACAGCCGGAAACCTGGAAGGACGCAGGCAATGGCATGTGCTTCGCAAAGTGGATATACACACCGCAGAAGAGAAAAGCCATCACGCCAATCAGCAGTCCGTTGCCAAGGCCTACCATGCCTTCTTTGACAATCAGTTTCAACCGCTGTGCAGGCGTCAGTTCCTCTTCCGCCAGAATTCGGATTGTAACGCCCAGTGACTGCGTTCCGCAGTTTCCGGCCATCGCCAGCACCAGAGACTGGAATGCCACAAGGATGGTCAGGGAAGACATGACCGGTTCAAATATACTGATCACGGAACTGACCACAAGGCCGAGAACCATCAGGATAAGCAGCCAGGAAAGACGTTTCTTCATGCTCTGAGCCAGTGGTTCGTTCAGATCCTCCTCCTCAGTCAGACCAGCCAGACGGACATAATCCTCACCCATTTCCTCATCCACGACCTCAACCAGGTCCGTCGAGGTAATGACACCCAGCAAAATCCGATCCCGGCTGAGAACCGGAATGGAGTCCTCGCTGTAATCCTTCAGTTCCTCAATGCACTCTGTCACTGTCTCGTTGTCATAGACGAACGGGTAAGAGGTGACAATCAGATCATCAAGATTGGTCGTCTCCCGGGCAATGATCAGGTCCTGCAGCGAGATCGCCCCGTAGAAAGTCTTATCCCGGTTCAGCACATAAATCGTCTGCAGATTGTCATTGTCGGCCGCCTGACGTACCAGGGCCCGCATGGCCTGCTTGACCGTGAAGCCTCTGGTGATGGAGATATAATTCGTCGTCATTCTGCTTCCGATTTCATCTTCATCATACGACTTGATGAGATCGATATCACGGCGGCTGTCCTCATCCATCCGCTCCAGAATGGCTTCCTGCTGCTCCTTGTCCAGATCCTCAAGAACATCGACCGCATCATCCGCGTCCATGTTCTCAACAATGTCGGCTGCCCGTTCAATATCCAGCTCACGGATATATTCCGCCGGATCTTCCAGATACGCAAAAACCTCGGAAACCGTATCCTCCCCGATGAGTCTGTACAGACGCATCCGCTGTTCCCGGGTCAGCTGAGGAAGCACCTCAGCAATATCATTTGCATGGTAATCCTGCAGCCGCTCTTTTTTTTCCAGAATATCAATATCGCTTTTCAGCATATTGATCAGTTCTTCGGAATAATCGGGGTGTTCAACTCTTTCTGTTTCGAGTTCAAGGCGCTCCTTTGCGTCATCCATCGGCTATCCCCCGCTTTCTCTTTATTCTTTCAGATCCCCTGTCCGTCTGTTTTCCGTTCTATCCGGAAAATGGACTCAGCTGCAAATTCCGTGTCCGAATCCCGCGGGTCGTTTTCTGCAGCGAATTGGAAAATCGAACCTGCCTGTCAAAACACGGATTGTCTGTTTCTCCATCATGGAAGCCTTCTGCAGCTGATTCAGGATCACCGACACTTTTTTTGTTTCCGGGCCTGCATCGACCGTTTCTGACAAACGTATGATTGGTTTGCGCCGTTCGTCAATAGGTCATAGACCTCATCCGGCATCACTGCTTTTCCTACAGCCTCTTTACTGCATGAACGGCTGCGTTTCCCGCTTTCTGCTTTATGAGCCAGGTAACCAGACTTACTGCCGGATACAAAGCGGGCATTTCTGCCATGTACCGGTCACTTGCATTTTAGCAAAAAACGGTATTCACCTCAAGCAGGAATTCCTTCAGATTCGGTCAGGTCAGCGGCCTGTTTTTGCCTCCGGACCTCACCTTTGGCCAATCCCGGGCTTTTATTGTCCTCTACGGAATTTGACACTTCGTCACTACAAGACCGGGCTGCCTGTCCGACCGTCCTCACCCTCCTATATGAGCCGTAGCTCGGTCTTTCGGCACCGCAGCATTTCCGGTGCTCATATTTGACAAATCGACGCTGCGCATCGAGCCCGCTCCTTCGGAAGCTCAGCATTGGTCGTTTGCCGAATCTGCTTCACAATGTCCCCGATTTGATTAACTGTCCCAGTGCGACAGATCTAATTCAAATCTCCAACTTTCCAAGACACTTTTCATGGAAAGTACAGACTGTTCAGTCTGCGTAATCAAGAAGCTGTTCCGGCCTTTTTAGGGGTTTTTCCATCGCTCAACACAAGCAGACATGCAGCTCATAGCTATCCTGATCACATTTTTAGTTATTATAGTCTGTTGTGTCGGAATGTGCTGCATGTTTCGAAGTTGCGACGATGTTTCGTAGAAAACGTTTGTTGATTGCAAAAGTAACTTTCACTTATGCAAGAGTAACTAAAAATGTGATCGGGATGGTCCACTCATCTATTCCGGCAGCTTATCTGCGCAGATGACCCACAGGCATTGAAATGTTTGACTTTCATCTGGAAATCAAATACACTTGTAGAAAATGATACCTTT
>DGWH01000082.1 GCA_002395225.1 Christensenella sp. UBA4263 | reverse complement strand
CCGCCGGATCTGGGCATCAGATAAAACGCGTCTTGCCTGTACAGAAATGGCCCTGCATTAGGACCGTCAGCCGAACCGGTCCTGCGCAGCCGCCCGGGCAAAAACGACATTGAGACCCTGATACGGAGACAGAGATGGAACTATTTCACGGGAATATCATTACTTCCAAAAACAGGAATGAACTGTCTGTATGGGAGGACAGCTATATCGCGGTAGATCACGGTCTGGTGGAGGGAATCTATCCGCAGATGCCGGAATTTGCCGACATTCCGGTGACGGATTATGGAGAGGATCTGATTATCCCTGCATTTTCAGATCTTCATGTCCACGCGCCGCAGTATCCGCAGCGGGGAACGCAAATGGACCTCCTGCTTCATGACTGGCTGCATCAGTATACGTTTCCTTTGGAGCGGCGGTTTGAGGATCCGGAATTTGCCCGTGCGGCGTATGATGCCTTTTTAGATGACATGCTGGAACATGGGACGATGCACGCGGTGATCTTCGGAACCATTCACCGGGAGGCCACCGGATACCTGATCGAGCGGATGGAGCGTATGGGACTGTACGGACTGGTGGGCAAGGTCAACATGGATATGGACAGCCCGGATTATCTGTGCGAGACCACGGAGGATTCCCTGCGAGAGACGGAAACGTTCCTGGAACGGTATCAGAGCAACCGTACAGCAAAGCCGATCCTGACCCCGCGGTTTGCGCCTACCTGTACGTGGAAATTGCTGAAAGGCCTGGGGACGCTGGGATACAAATATCAGACGGGTGTGCAGACACATCTGGTGGAATCGTTGTGGGAGGCACAGCAGGCTAAGAAGCTGTATCCCGAATGCGGCTGCGATACCGGCATCTATGAGCAGGCAGGCCTTTTAGGAAACGGGCCTGTGGTAGGAGCCCATTTCATCTTCCCGGAGGATGAGGATATCCGGATCATGAAAAAGTATGGGGGTTATGCGGTACAATGTCCGGATTCCACCAACAATATTCTGGCCGGGATCATGCGGACCGGTGCGCTGGCAGATGAAGGCATCCGGATTGGCCTGGGGAGTGACATTGCAGGGGCTTCCAATCTGGGAATCTACAGCCAGATTGCCCGGAGCGTGCAGCTGTCCAAATACAAAGTGTTTTATGAGCCGGAAGGAAACCGAACAATCTCGTTTGAAGAAGCCTTTTACATGGGAACGAAAGAGGGCGGTGCCCTCTTTGGAAAGACAGGAAGTCTGGAACCTGGCTATGCGTTCGATGCGCTGGTCATCGGCGGAATAGCGGACCGTTTCTATAAGCTGTCTCCGGTTCAGCTGCTGGAGCGGTTCTGTTATCTGGGGGAAACGAAGCATATCCGCGCAAGGTATCTGGGCGGAAGAAAAGTGTGTAAGACGGCAGGAGGGACCGGATAATTGACTTTTTTCGGCCTGAACACATCAACAGATAAAGGCAGATTCTTTGTAAATCTGCCGGTTGAAAGGAAGGAACTGAAACGTTGAACAGAATCTTTATTTCCATCTTAGTGGTGCTGATGCTCTCATGTACGCTGGGAATGGCGGAGGAGGGTGTCAGTACAATTGCGCTTGTGACGCCGGTGCCGGCAGCAGCGGCCTCGCCCACCCCCACAAAGAAACCGAATCCGACGGTTCCCCCCTCCACGGAGGCGGTGAGGGAGATTGCTCCCTATATTGCGAATGTGAAAACAAGCGGCAGTGACCTGAACATTCGGGAAAAGGCCAATCAGGGGGCCACGGTTTTGCTGAAAGTGGCCAATGGAACAGAAATCACGGTGTATGGAACAACAGGCCAGTGGCTGAAAGTCGCCTCAGGCGGCGTGACCGGGTTTGTGCCGGCCAAATATGTTTCTGAAATGGTGGCGCCGGCGGAAACACCCGCGCCGGTGCCGGCCAACGGTTTGAATCCGGGACTGGCCAGCGGGCCTGTGACGGGCGGAACTGCTGCCGGCGTGAACACCTTCAATCCGGAGCAGTATGATGCCGTGGTAAACGTCGGGACAGGCATGGCGGTCATGCGGACAGAACCCGCCGAGACGGCTCCGGTGAAAGGGCAGTTTTACAGCGGTTATCCGTTAAAGGTTCTGGCTGAAATCAATGGTTGGTGTCTGGTCCTGGATGAATCGTATGGTCAGGCCGGGTATGTCATGAAAGCGCTGCTTCAGAGGACAAACGGCATGGCTGCCGGGCCCGGAGACAGCGCGCTGAGTACAGGCAATGCCCCGGCAGAGGAGATGACAGCTGCCCCGGCGGAAGAGGCAATGGAGGACATCGCGGATGAACCGTCTGAGGAGGACGGGGAGGAGATCGGAGACCAGGGCTGAGACCGGTTTCCCGGTGCACCATTGGCCGGATCTTCGCTGCTGCTTTGCCGGTGCGCAGACTTTTGAATCGAAACAAAGCGGCTCAGGAAAATAACCGGAGCTGAAACTGCAGACTGAGGAGGATGTTCATGTATTACAACGAAATAGCCGGTGTGAAAGTGTCTGCACTGGGACTTGGCAATATGCGCCTCCCCAAGGTGGAAGGACAGGGGGAGAAGATTGACCGGGAAAAGGCACAGGAGATTGTCGACTATGCCATGAGCCACGGGATCACCTATTTTGATACGGCCTATCGGTATCACGGCGGGGAATCCGAACTGTTCCTGGGCGAGGCCATGAAAAAATATCCCCGGGAGAGCTATCTGCTGGCCAGCAAGTTTCCCGGCCACATGATGGAGAAGAAAGAAAACGGCATGATGGGGTTTACCAGCCTGCTGGCCGGTCATCCGGATACAACGGTGGATGCGCTGTTTCATGAGCAGCTTCGGAAATGTCAGACGGACTATTTTGATTTTTATCTGCTGCACAATGTCAGCGAGAAATCACTTGTCTTCTACAACGATCCGGAGATCGGAATTGTGGATTATCTGCTGGAACAGAAACGGCAGGGGAAAATCCGCCATCTCGGATTCAGCTCACATGCTGTATCAGCGGAGACCATCGATGATTTCCTGAAACGGCATGAGGGTGCGTTTGAGTTTGTTCAGATACAGCTCAACTATATGGACTGGAAGATCCAGGATGCCAAAGCCAAGGTGGAGGTCATCGCACGCCACGGCCTGAAAATTGTCGTCATGGAAGGGGTGCGGGGAGGAAGACTGGCAAATCTGCCGGCACCCCAGATGGAAAAGCTTCAGGCTGTGCGTCCGGCGGATTCAGCGGCGCGCTGGGCACTGCGCTGGCTTCAGGGGATTCCCGAGGTGGCGGTAGTGCTTTCCGGAATGTCGACGCTGGATCAGATTGTTGAGAATGTGGAGACGTTCCGTGAACCCAATCCGGTCAGCCCGGCAGAAAAGGAACTTCTTCAGGAAGTCGCCGAGTCCATGCTTTCCTGGGTGCCCTGTACCGCCTGCCGGTACTGTACAGAGGGATGCCCGATGGAACTGGACATTCCCCGGATGATCGCGGCGTACAACGGACTTAAAAACGGCGATCATATGGCAGGCTATAAGCCGGATGAGGCACAGCCCTCCATAGATCCCCGGCGGTGCATCGGCTGCGGATCGTGTGCATCCATCTGCCCGCAGAATATCCGGATCCCGGAGATCCTGCAGGAGCTCGCACAGATGCTGACCAAATAAACCGATCCCCGGGACAGCGGGATCATTGCAGAGTATATGGGATACTGCAGGGTTTATGACAAGCAAAGAGCAGCTTTAAAGGATGATCCGAATCCTGAGAAGTGGATTGCTGCAACGATTGATGAATGCATAGAAAAAGGATTTTTGGCTCAGTACCTTACAAGTCATAGAACGGAGGTGGAGAAAGTTATGTTGGAGATGTATAACCCCAAGTATGTGAATGATGCAGAACGGAAAACAGAAATTGTGATGGATGAAATTAGTTTTGGACGAGACGCAGGGTTGTCTGAAAAACAAATAAGAGATCTTCTCGTTAGACGTCACAACATGACACCTACCTATGCGCAGAGATGTCTTGATTACAAGCCGAGCGAAAATACAGTGATGGCTCTTTAACCAATATGAAGGTCAGTGTGCCCTCCAATCAGGCCTGGTGCAGGGAAAACGAATTCAACCTTGACAACCTTCAGTTCTCTTTTCGCTTTCAATTTCCTGGGGGACGATCCTCACGCTGGAAGATCCGGATCAGCTGATTACCCTTCCGAAACTCCGCCCCTGGGAACCGAAGAAGCCGATGGAGGTGAAGCATCCGACATTGGAGCAGCTGAGGGAGTGGTACGTGCCAAACTGGTGCTGTCTGGACTTTGAGAAATTGGCGGAGGAGTACGATGCCATTGAACTGAGGAATAGCGGAGCTTTTGCCGATTCCCTGCCTGCATGGGACTGTGACGGTATACTGGTTTTGAGGGCGGAGAAGGTGAGAGGGGGATGATCTATGAAGAAACAATCAAGACCATCCCTTTGGGGCGCTGCGGAGAGCATCGACTGAGCAGAGGACACATGGATCAATAAACAACATGAGATGGAAGGAAAGCAATGGATACAGTCACAAGGATTCTCATAATCTTCGGAGCAGTGAACATGGTGGGGAACATCTACCGATACTTTGTTTTTCTGCGCTCTTCGCAGGATGTGCTTTCTTCAGGGCGGAAGAGGGATGTATCCTGGATGCGTCTTGCACTTGTTTTGCTGGTATTCTTTCTGCTCGGTTACCTTGTTGTGGGATTCTCATCAAAACCCAGCATCATGGTGTCTCTGATTCTCTTTTTCGGCAGTGTTTTTGTAACGATTGTTGAAACACTGATGTTTAAACTGATCGAGACAGCGAAAGAACGAAGCATCGATGTGGCTGAGGTCCTGGTCGGCGTGATTGATGCCAGGGATCCGTATTTGAATGGTCACAGCCAGCATGTACAAGCCCTGACGATGCTATTCTACAAGTACCTGCCAAAACAAATGAAGAGGGAGCTGAATCCGGTGAGTCTGGAATATGCCGCGCTGCTCCACGATGTGGGAAAACTTGGTGTGCCCGAAGCCATTCTGAATAAACCGGCCAAACTGAATCCTGAGGAATGGGAAGTTGTCGTCACCCATCCTGAGGTGGGCGTCAGAATCCTGAAACCGCTCCATTCCTTTGACAATATCAGGGAATGGATTCTGTATCATCACGAACGTGTGGACGGGAAAGGGTACTATAAGCTGAAAGCAGATCAGATTCCGTTGGCGGCGAGAATCATTGCTATTACGGATACCTATTCAGCGATCCGGATGCAGCGTTCCTATAAGGAAGCTAAGACTTATGAGCAGACTATGGAGATCATGAAGACCGTTGGCGGGACGCAGCTCGACCAAGAACTTCTGGACATCTTCGTCCAGATTCCAAAGGAAGAGCTTGAACAATGCATGCCGAAACGAGTAAGTTACTCCTGAGATTTATTACACCTGTCATTGGAGAAGCTGATCGATGAATGCACCTGGTTGGTGTGATTATCAGCCAGGCCTTTTTTTACATCCTGTACATTATTTCTTCATCTGCGCCTGGCAGCGGGATCGAACTTTGTCTACGATGCTGACGCCCGACTGGCACTGCATCAGCGAATCGAAGGATTTGTTTGAAATGGTACGCACCGAGAAAACAGCGGCCCTGGATGCAGAGGTATCCGTTAAACGGATCGGGCTGGTTGCAGCCGATGGGGCGACCAACTACATGCGGGAGTTGATAGACGCTATGGATGATGAAACCTTCAGCAGGTGGATGAACGATCACTTTGCCATCTGTGAACGGCAGGATCTGATAGGAGCCTCTCATCATACACTGGACATTCTTCAAAAGAAACCGGATTGACGCGTCTGCGCCGGTTTGGCAGACAAGGCCGGCAAAGCAGCGGCTTTAGAAGATCGGGCGGCCCATTGGCCGGAGAACCGCAGACGGACAGCGTCAGGCGGCAGACAAGACGCATAACATAAGCTGAGACCTGAGGAGGACGTGAATGCTTACACTTGAACGCGCACGGGAATTGAATGATTCCATGGTCACGGAGAACCATCTCCGGATTCATGCACTGAATGTATCCTATGCCATGGGCGCCATGGCACGGCATTTTGGGGAAAATGCAGAGCATTGGGAGGCCGTCGGGCTTTTGCACGACTACGATTATGAGAAATACCCGGATGAGCATCTGCAGCACACAAAGGAACCGCTGCTTGAGGCCGGCGTGGATGCGGCAGATGTGCGGGCCATACTGTCACACGGGTACGGAATCTGTACGGATGTAGAGCCGCAGACCAACATGGAAAAATCCCTGTTTACCGTGGATGAATTAACAGGCATTATTCAGGCCTGTGCGCGCATGCGTCCGAAAGGGATTACAGATCTTGAAGTCAAAAGCTTCATGAAGAAGTTTAAAGACAGAAAATTTGCTGCAAAATGCGACCGGGATCTGGTTCTCAAAGGCTGCGAAATGCTGGGAATGGATGTAAAGGAAGTCGCCGAAATCTGTATCAGCGGAATGCGTGACCATGCGGAGGAGATCGGATTGCAGGGAACAGAGGCCTGACGGAAAAGGTCCTGCCGCAAATCGGCCCTCATCCCAATTTGGCGCAGTATTTCGAAATGAAAAAATCAGAGGCAGCGTTCGGTGTTCTGAACCATCCGACTGATCTGAAGAACGTTTACTGAAAATAAAGAGGCGTTTCACAGGACAATCTCCTTCGAAAAGCCTCTTTTATACTGCATCCCGTGAATGAAGTGGATTGCGTGAACGGACTTGATTGGGCGGAGATGACACGTTCACTGCCGGTGCCAGACCGTTGCTGCCGAAAGAGAGACGGCTGCATGGGTGATTGGCCCAACAGGCTGCTGCCAGCGGAGCGACGGGTTTTGGAAATGGTGTCATTGCCAGTGCCTGAAATGCCGCGTGTTTGCAATTGCCCTCATCAGGCAAAAGGAAAGTACCTGCCTGGATGGTTGGGGAAAAGTCCGGGAGGGAAAGATGAGGTATCTCAATTCTGCAGGCCTTTTGCGCTTTCATGGAAAGATGATGAAACGTCTGAACGGAAAAGTGAAGGAATACGATTTTTTTGTTCATGTGCATCTTAAAAAGATTTTAAGCGGCGAGGCAGGAAGGGTGAAATAAAATGAATGGAAATACTGTTTTGGAGATGTTAGCGAAGCGGGCGGCAGAAACCCCGGACAGGACAGCGGTCATATATGAACCGGAGGAAAGAGTTACGTATGCACAGCTGTGGGAACTGTCCGGGCGCATCTATGCGTGGCTGAAACAGAGGGAAATTGGCGCGGAGGATGTGGTCATGTATACGCTCCCGAGGGGCATCGGCCTGTATGCCTGCATGGCCGGAACGATGCGCGCCGGGGCAGCGTTTGTTCTGACGGAGAGTGCCAATGATCCGGCGAGGACAGAGTTTATCCGGAAGGACTGCGAGTGCAGGGTTCAGGTGCGCGAAAGGGAATGGGCGGATATCCTGAATACTGAACCGGCGGAGGGGTATGAGGAGATCCGCCTGCACAATCTCTGTTACATTGCGTATACCTCGGGGACCACCGCTCAGCCTAAGGGTGTTCTGCATGAATACGGATCGCTTGAAAATGCGTGGAAATCCTCAAGGATGAATGGCCGGGCGCTGATGGGCCCGGAGGATACCTTTCTGGTGATGAGCCCGATGAACTTCGTGTCCATGCCGATCGTCTTTGCAGGTTCCTGTGCTGATGGGGATACCGTTGCCCTGATGCCCCCCTCGTATGGGAAAAGTCAGGACATGTTTGAGGACTATGTGGAACGGACGGGGGTAAACTGCGCCTATTTCACCCCTTCTTTCCTTCGCAGCCATCTTCCCTTCCGCAGACCCTTCAGAGTGTGCCTCCTGGCAAGTGAGCCGGCAGATGGTCTGTTTGTGGAGAACAGCACCTGCTATAACTGTTATGCCTCGACCGAGGCAGGCTGCCTTCTGTCTGTCTATCACCTGACGCAGCCCATGACTCCTGCACCGGTGGGAAAATCACAGTCCGACATCGAGATCTTTGTTCTGGACAAAGAGGAGATGGAGGTGCCAACCGGAACGGTCGGGGAAGTCTGTTACAGGAACCCGTATGTACGGGGATATCTCAATCTGCCCGAAAAGACGCGGGAGCTGCTGCGGGGACGGGTGTTCCACACCGGGGATGCAGGGAAACTTGACAGGGAGGGAAACCTCTTTATTTGTGGACGTCTGGATGAGATGTTCAAGATCGGCGGGTATCGAATCGAACCGTATGAGGTTGCCAATGCGGTGCGTGAAGTGAGCGGACTCCAGCATCTTGTGGTACGCGGCTTCGTTTATAAAGATCTCTCCTCCATCATTGTGTTTTATACGGATCCGGTGGATGTGGATGAAGTGGAGCTGCGTGAGAAGCTCCTGAAAAGGCTGCCGGAATACATGATTCCTACCAGTTACATTCGGTTAAGGGATTTTCCGCTTCTGAAGACTGGAAAACTGGATCGCCTGAGCCTCCTTCCGCCGGAAGGAAACTGGGACGAATTCAGAAAGATGATCACATCGGCTCTCCCGCTTCTGGGAAAAGGTCGGACCGCATCGGTGTATGCCCTGGGGGATAAGAAGGTTTTAAAGTGCTTCCGGCTCTCCGTCCCGTTTGAGATCATCCGTCAGGAACTGGTTATGATGCAAGTTGCCCACGCGGCCGGCCTTCCGTCGCCGAAGGGTTATGAGATTGTCCGATATGGAGCGCATCTTGGGATCGTGATGGAAAGAATTGAAGGGGAAGTACTGGAAGATGTGCTGAAAAAACCAGAGGAAAGGAGGGAATGGCTCATCCGGTTCGCGGACTTTGTCCGGCAGATCCACGAGACCACGGTCAGTAATAAGTGGATTCCAGACATAAAGGCTGTCTGTATTTTCCTGACGGGCCAGTTCGATCCATCCTTCTGCTCTGCAGAGGAAGCAGCAAAGATCCGGTCTGTTTTTGAGCGCATTCCGGATTCCGACGGTTTTGTCCATGGCGACTGCCACTGCGGGAATGTAATGGTTTCTGACGGGAAAATGAAGCTAATCGATCTCATGCTGTCAGGAAAGGGACACCCTGTCTTTGATCTTCTCTGTATGTATTCCCATTATGTTTTCCTCCCCTCCTTCGGAACGGAGGAAGACTGCCAGTCACGACTCGGCATGAACAGGGCAGAAGCGGAATCGGTGTATGAGACATTCCTGAGAGCGTACTACCGCCGTAATGAGGGGGAGGACCTGACAGAGATAAAGAAATGGATTCGAGGCATCCATTCCGCGAGAATTACGCTTGCCTCCATCGTCATGCCCGGTGTCTTCAGTAAGGAAGTGCTGTGCGCGGCCAGGGACAGGGCTATCCGATTTGCGGAGCAGGAACAGACCGGATTCGGAGGAATGGGAAAAGGATGAAGGAGATAAGAGATAAACTCAGGAACCCGTTTTACCGGGGGTACCTGTGGTTCACGTCGCTGGAGACGGAACTGTTGTTCTTCGTGGTCTGTGATGTCACATTCCTGACGCAGGTCAAGAAGCTTTCTCCGGTCGAGATTTCCCGGGTGACTTTTCTGTCGCTGGTCTTTTCCATTGTGATTCTGGCCCCGATGCTGAAATTCATCAACCGCTTCGGCAACCGGGTATCCGTGCGCCTGGGCAGCGTGGCATTCTTGTTTTCGGCGGTCCTGATGACCATCGCACCGAATTTTGCGTTCATTCTGGCGGGAGGGTTTATGAAATGCATTGCGCACACCCTGAACGCGATGAGCACGGCTGTCCTGAAGAACCATCTGACACAGAATCACAGCGAGGACCAGTTTGTTTTCTGGCAGTCGGATGCCAACTCCGCTGCATCGCTTGTCATGATGATTACCTCCTTACTCTGTGGGGGACTGTTCCGGGTGAATGCATATCTGCCTATGATTGCATGCATTGCTCTTTGCATGGCCGGTGTGGTCGCAGCGTTCCGGATCTCCAGCGGTGAATCGCAAAAGGATGAAATCCAGGTTCCGGTAAGGAAAAAGGGGGAGAACAGACCTGAGCGGGTTTCGCCGGGCATGGCGTTGTTGATTTCCTTTGCTCTGTTTACGGCGCTTACCGGCTCCGGGCTTTCCTATTCTAAAATGAACATTCAGGAGCTTCTTTCAGGGATGGGCAGTGAATCTGTCATAACGCTCCTGAGCGTTGTTTCTGCGCTGGTGTATCTGTTTCGGTTTCTTTCCAATGTCATGATGAAAACCGCATATGTCAAGCTTGGGAATAAAGCATTACTGGTTGCCTCCGTTGCTCTGACAGCAGGACTGTGCCTGCAGATTATCCCCCGGTTCGCCTCTTTTGCAGGTATCGCCATGGTATTATCTGTCGGGTACCTCCTGCAGGCGTTTGTACGGGACCCATATATTACCCTGGTCCAGAATATTTCTCTGACAAGAGCCGACTTGCGGCAGCAGCAGAGTATGCTGATCGCGCTGAACGGTGCCAAAAAGTTTGGGCTTCTGGCTCTGTCTGCCACGTGCACCCTGATTCTGAGAAACGGAAGTGTGCTGCATGTCATTGTTTTGATGACTCTCGCTTCCTGTGTGAACGTTGTGCTTTGCCTGATGGGGATCGTCAGGCATGGAACAGAACGGAAAGAATCCCGGGAATCGGAAAATCCGTAAAATGTATCCACAACAGGCAGCGGTCATCCTTCCCCGGAACGGGCACCGAGACCAGACGAATTGTGCACTCAGGAGCAGAAAAAGTGAGTTATGTAAGGAGGCCCTGTCGCAAAGCGACAGTTAAGTCAAATCCAGGCCTCATGCAATGCTGCTCCGGCAAATGCTCAATAGGGAGGCCTGTAAAGGAGTCTTCCCAAAGTTATCCATCTAAAGATTAAGCCATGTTGCCTGTGTCAATGGGCATGAGGATCCGGACAATTCCTTCAGTTTTACGGTTAAAAAACAATGGATGACGTGGACAGGGCTGCAGTTGACTTTCTCATGCTGAAACGGAAATTCCCTTTTGCATGTGGTCATTGCAGTCATATGTCTGGCAGGTATCGGATTTATCAGAAAGAATATCGAGACAACAGGCCTCGTCAGGCCTCATTTTTGGTTATTTGCCAGAGCAGCATTACAAGAGGCCTGGATTCCTCCTTTTGACTGGGAGTGACTTGAACCGGCAGCTGCGGACATCATCATCCCGCGACGATTGAAAGAAGAGACGGATCTTTAATCCCTGGAAAAAAACTGTAAACCGGTTTCCATCCTGATGAGGTGGAGACCGGTTTACTGTGTTATGGGACGAAGTGTATAAACAGCCCATATGGATGGAGCTGCTGACGATGTTCTCTGTCGATGGGTAACCGGGTGAGAACTGCATCTGATCATGACAAAAAATTCAAGGGCCGCCTTGCTTTCCGTATGATGCGGCTTTCTTGCCGGTATCTGATCTGCATGCTGTGTTCCGGAACATGTTGCCGGAGCCCTGCTTTGAAGCAGTTAACGGACGAGCAGATTATAGGGGATGATATGGCTTCTGATCTCACATGGATCTTTATCCAGCCTTTTGTTCTTCCAGAAGTTTTTCCGCCTGTCCGGCGTTTTTTAAGTTTTTACAAATTATTCGATATTATTGACTATTCCTGTCTTTTGCATTGCGAAAGAAGGTATAATCGGCATCTTTAAGCAGATGAAAGACAACGTAACGGCTAAATGACAGCATCAATAACGCATGAGTCATCTTCCCCTGAGAGTAAGTCATGTTTGCTTAGCTATCATGTATATTTCTATGCTGAGCGAGAATTAATTTGAAGATACTATCGTTGTAGTGATCGATAATATCATTTTATTTGTAAAAATCCATAATATGCCGGACAGGCGGAAGTTTTTTCACAGTTGCGGCAATGATTGGCCTGCTGTCTATGTCAATGTCCGAAAACTCCATTGCTTCTTCACAGGTCAAGTTATGTTTTCTCATTATGGAGATAACGACTTCTGCCTGTCCGATTTTTTGACCGATTTCCTCGCCGTATTTTTGAACGGCCATTCCAAAACTGCCCATCTCATGCTGCCTCCATTTTTCGGTTTGATGCGGCTTCCTTGCCGGTATCTGATCTGCACGCTGAGTTCCGGAGCATGTTGCCGGAGCCCTGCCTTGAAGCAGTTGACGGACGAGCAGATTATAGAGGATGATACGGCTGCTGATCTCACATGGATCTTTATCCAGCCTTTTGTTCTTCCAGAAGTTTTTTCACAGTTGCGGCAATGATTGGCCTGCTGTCTATGTCAATGTCCAAATACTCCATTGCTTCTTCACAGGTCGAGTTATTTTTTCTCATTATGGAGGTAACGGCTTTTGCCAGTCCGATTTGCTGACCGATTTTTTGACCGATTTCCTCGCCGTATTTTTGAACGGCCATTCCAAAACTGCCCATCTCATGCTGCCTCCATTTTTTGGTGTGATGCGGCTTCCTTGCCGGTATCTGATCTGCATGCTGTGTTCCGGAACATGTTGCCGGAGCCCTGCTTTGAAGCAGTTAACGGACGAGCAGATAATAGGGGATGATACGGCTGCTGATCTCACATGGATCTTTATCCAGCCTTTTGTTCTTCCAGAAGTTTTTTCACAGTTGCGGCAATGATTGGCCTGCTGTCTATGTCAATGTCCGAAAACTCCATTGCTTCTTCACAGGTCAAGTTATGTTTTCTCATTATGGAGATAACGACTTCTGCCTGTCCGATTTCCTCGCCGTATTTTTGAACGGCCATTCCAAAACTGCCCATCTCATGCTGCCTCCATTTTTTGGTTTGATGCGGCTTCCTTGCCGGTATCTGATCTGCACGCTGAGTTCCGGAACAAGTTGCCGGAGTCCTGCCTTGAAGCAGTTGACGGACGAGCAGATTATAGGGGATGATACGGCTGCGGATCTGGCATGGATCTTTATCCAGCCTTTTGTTCTTCCAGAAGTTTTTTCACAGTTGCGGCAATGATTGGCCTGCTGTCTATGTCAATGTCCAAATACTCCATTGCTTCTTCACAGGTCGAGTTATTTTTTCTCATTATGGAGGTAACGGCTTTTGCCAGTCCGATTTGCTGACCGATTTCCTCGCCGTATTTTTGAACGGCCATTCCAAAACTGCCCATCTCCTGTATATCCTCCTTAATTTCTCTTGTCATTGGAATGTGGTATTCATTTTCCAGAATTTCCTTACGCCTTTCAACCGATTCAGTCGTAGACAGCAGCGTACTCAGAAAACGGATAATATCTGGCTGACCATCTGTTTCTTCCTTGCTGAGGTTAATGATGAGTCCCGTCATTTTGTCGTAATTCTTTCGGGGCTCGTTGACGTTTCCGAATACCTTCCTTTGTGTAAACCCGTATTCGGCCATTGAATTTCGGTTTTTCTCGCCGGGGTTCGGGCAAATCCAGATCGAGTAAACTTTACGGATTTTTCCATAATCAGATTTGGTAAAAATGGGCCCTTTCTGTCTGGAAATCAATCGGGCTAAATAATAAATGGCCCGGCAGACTAACGGATTATCTGGATCCAGCTTCGCCTGGATTTCCAGATTGATAATCACCCCGATAAGCTCACCTGTTTTAGGAACAAAGGCATCAAACACGATATCAAACCGCACGAGTCCTTCGTTATGTGAAGTGTCCTCGGTATCTGCGCTAACAATGGTGGAATCCGCATCCACATTTTCAACATCCTGGTCAACAGGAACCTGATTTAGCAGAATTTCGCCTGTGATGCATTTGTTTTCTATGGTTGCGATATCATAGTCTTTGAATTCTTCAACGCATTCCTTCAGAATGAATGCCAGGATGATTTTGTGTTTAAGGAGCTTCTTTGCAATTTCATCCAGCTGGGCTTTGTCAGTTGAAACGTCAATATGATTGGCAAGACTGGTCTGTTCCTCAGGCATTTTCATCACATCCTTCTGAAAAAATGGGAGATTGTTTATTCGCTGATTCCATTGTATGCGTTGCTTTCTGACTTGTCAAGCAATGCCGGTCAGTGGATGGTTTCCGGTTTGACCTGGCCAGCATCCTGTCCCGGAATGAACGGGGGGAGCCGATGGAGGATGCGCCGCTGCTGGAAAGCCTGGCACACGATCCGGTGCTGGGACGCACCAAGCTGATTGCAGAGGCCTGGGATGCAGGCGGGTGTATCAGGTGGGCGATTTTTCAGAGAGCACCCACTGGGCAGAGTGGAACGGAAAATACAGGGACTGCCTGCGGCGGTTCCTCAAGGGCGAAGCCAATTGCGCGCCGGAACTGTACAACCGGATTGCCGGGTCGGAGGATCTTTACAGCGAACGCACACCGGAGGCCTCCATTAATTTTGTGACCTGTCATGACGGATTTACGCTCAATGACCTGTTCTCGTACAACACCAAACACAATGAGGAAAACGGTGAGGATAACCGGGACGGGTCGAATGATAATGCCAGCTGGAACTGCGGCGTCGAGGGTGAAACAGAGGATCCGGAAATTCTGAAACTGCGGCAGCGCCAGATGAAAAACGCCATGGCACTTCTGCTCATCAGCCGCGGCGTTCCCATGCTGTTATCCGGAGATGAGTTTGCCAATACGCAGTTCGGCAACAACAATGCCTATTGCCAGGATAATGAGATCTCCTATCTGGACTGGAGCGGGCTTGAGAAACATAAGGAACTGTTTGCCTTTGTCAAAAATATGATCCGTTTCCGCCAGGCACATCCCGTATTCCGGGTGGATCAGTATTCGCATGGAAAGAACAAAACCGGCTATCCGGAGCTGTCCTTCCATGGCCTGACGCCCTGGCGGCTTAATCGGAGTGAACCGACCCTGACCTTTGCCTGTCTGTATGCAGAGGAGGGGGAGAAAACAACATCCGGTCAGGACTGCTTCATCTACGTGATGGTCAATTCACACTGGGAGGCGCATACTTACGAACTGCCCATTATTCCGGCGGGACTGCGCTGGCACGTAGCGGCCGATACAACCCAGGGTGTGGCCTATGCACCGGGGGAGGAAGTACTGCTGGAGGAGGACGGAAAGGTGGAAGTTGGCCCCAGGTCGGTGGTCATCCTGGTGACCGCATGACAAAAAGCCCGCGGCTGCGGGCTTTATTCAGTGGGTTCCGGCAAAGGTGTTGCTGAGATCCGCCACGATTCCCGGGGCGCTGTCACTTCCCCGGTAACGGGAAAGGGCCATACGCTTTTTGAGCGCCTCATAATAGAGGTCCTCATCAACTGGCAGTTCCACGGCACGGTCCAGGAATGCCGAGAGAGGCATGGCATTGCTGAGCATCAGGCCGCGGATGCCCTCACGGCCGTCTGCCACCAGCGGCTCCCCTCCGCAGGATCGCGCCGCCCCAGGCGTTGATGATCCCGTTATGCTGCGGATTCTGTCCGTCGGTTTCCACAACGGTTTTCGTTGAGGACATGCTGGCAAATGGCTCTCTGTTCACGGCACTCCACTCCGGTTCGGGTAAAACGGCTGAAAGAAATGAACTTCGATACAAGAAAGTTCACAAACGGAACACTGTTTGCAACAAAACGTATGCTGAAGGATTACCGGGATGACAATCCGGATCCGGTTCCGCTGCTCTATCAGACAGGATATCTGACGATTGCGGATGTCGATGCTGAAAAGGGCGCATACATCCTGAGTTTTCCAAACGAAGAGGTAAAATATGGATTTCTCGAAAGTCTGCTGCCGATGTATGTCGGAAATGTCGGTGCAGGTTCAGGAAAAGATATTCTGACGTTATCGAAATACGTTGAATCAGAAGAACTGGACAGTATTCGCAGTGTGTTCGAAGCATTGTTTGGCGGAGTTCCCTGTCCGACAAATGAGGCTCCGTTTGAACATGATTTTCAGTCAGTCTTAACCATCACCTTTACTTTGCTGGGACAGTATGCGCAGTGCGAAACCCAGCCAAACACGGGCAGAATAGATTGCCTCATCGAAACAAAAAGGTTTTTGTATCTTTTTGAGTTTAAGCGGGATGACAGCGCGGAGGCGGCACTCAGACAGATTGAGGAGATGCACGATGCATTGACTTACGCAGCAGATAAAAGAATACTCTATAAAATTGGTGTCAGCTTTGACTCTAAGACCCGCCGGCTGGCTGACTGGAAGGTAAAGAAGGAGTGAAATCGGCATCATGAGGCGGTGCATTTTCGGTAAAGTTCTGCCGTCTGAACGATGCTGTTCCGGCGTGAAAAGGACAAAAAAACAAGACTTTAAAAACCGCGCGGTTTGGTGTATACTGCCTCCCGCAACAAATTTTGGAGGTTATCTGAATGAAGAATAAGCTTCTGTGCCTTTTCGTTCTCTCGCTGGCGCTTCTCTGTTTCCTGAGCACCATTGTCCTGGCTGAGAAAACAGAAAATCCGTTCAGTGAATGGAACGAAAACGCCGAATCACTCAAAACGCTGGTCAGTTATGTTGAATCCGTGACGGATCCCAAATCAGCGGACTTTATTCCGGAGGCGGACCGGGTTGCCACGTTTGACATGGACGGGACACTGTGTGCGGAACTGAATCCCACGTATCTTGAATACTATCTGCTGGCCCGCCGCATCCTGACGGATGAGACCTACCAGCCGGATGCGGAGATGCTGGAGTTCGGGCGCATGCTGCGCGACCATGCACTTGACCGCTCCTTCCCGGAGGGCATGGACATGCTGCATGCCACGCATGCGGCCAAAGCCTACGCAGGCATGACCCTGGCGGAATTCACGGATTTTGTGACCCGGCAGATTGCCCGTGATGCAGACGGCTTCGAGGGGATGAGCTACGCCGGCGCGTTTTATCTCCCGATGGTCGAGGTAATTGACTATCTCCAGGACAACGGGTTCAGCTGCTATATCTGCTCCGGAACAGACCGGTTCATCTGCCGTGTCTATGCGGAGGGGATGCTGGATATTCCCTATGAGAACATTATCGGCATGGATGTTCAGCTCAAGGCAACGAATCAGGGCGATGCGGACGGGCTCAAGTATGACTTTGGCGCCAGCGACACCCTGGAACGTACCGACCGGCTGCTGATCAAGAACCTCAAAACCAACAAGGTTCTCCAGATTGCGCAGCACATCGGGAAACAGCCGGTTCTCTCTTTCGGCAACTCCGGCGGCGATGCGGCCATGCACAATTACACCATCTGCAACAACAAGTACAAGAGCGCGGCGTTCATGCTGGTGGCGGATGATGAGGTGCGGGATTACGGAAATGCCGCAAAAGCCGCGGACCTGCGGAAGAAGTGGGAAAGCAGCGGGTATAACGTCATTTCCATGGCCAATGACTGGAAGACCATTTACGGCGAGGACGTCAGGAAGACGGGTGAATTCCACTGGCTTGAGGATCTGGCAGAGTCGCGCGTGCCGGCAGAGACGGCACCCGAGGCAGCAGCTGAGGCAGAAACTGAGGCAGCAGCTGAGGCAGACGGGGAAGTCCAGTATGTGATGTATCTGGGCACGAATGCCCAGGCAACCAACAAGCCCGTGTTCACGCAGGACGAAGCAATGGAAAAGGCCAAAGAGATTCTTATCCGGCACTTCGGCGGTTATACCCTGCAGGAAGCGCATGGCGGATGGGTGGACAACGGCACCGAATACCAGGAATATACGCTGGTGATTTACATCAGCGATACGACTCTGGACGCGGTCCATGCAGCGGCGGATGAGCTGATTAAGACGTTTGATCAGAGCTCGGTGCTGATTCAGGCTAATCCCACGAAAACGGAGTTCTATTCAGGAAAATAATTCGTTTCTGCCTGGCCGGCCATGCCTGATCGGTCAGGCAAAGCTCAAAACTGGTCCGAATGAATCATAAAAGGCGTTCATTACACGGAGTAATGAACGCCTTTTCGGTATGTTTTCTTTCGGCTATTTATGCTAAGTAGATTATGCTTTCTTCCAATACTTATTCACAGTAAGTTCGGCATCCTGTCTGCTCACATGAAACTGCTCAACAAAAGCAGTTATCGTTGCTGTGATTGTCTGTCCGAATCTTTGAGCAGCTTCCACAAATGTTCTCTTGTTGGACTCCTGAATTCCGTAGCACACGTTAACTCCTCCTTTCACAGTCCGATAATCCTTTTTGTACTTTTCCAGTTCCGGCGAATGAGTAATCTCAATTAAAGCGTCGATGGTCTGGTCAGGCAAATCGCTAAAGGTTTGTTTGTGTTCAGCGATGAAGTTATCAAACTCATCCGTGTGGTCATACACAAGGAAGCCAAAGAAAGCATTCAAATCTGGAGAATAGCTATCCAGATTTTCCTTGCTCATATGCCGCACGTCTAACAGATACATCGGCATATCATCAGCAAAGGAATTAAATGGTGTTTCAACGAACAAATCGGATAGTTTTAATGGTTTCTTCCATTCTTCCTCTCCGTAATAGATTACAAGCGTGATGACAGGATTTAGTTTGTCATCGGAAAAGAATAGTCCAAGGTACTCATCCGAAGATACCGTCTTCCTATCATTTTCCTGCCTTCCTTGTTCCTTTGCCTCTTTTCTTTCCGCAAGATGCTTCTTACGGATATCCTCTACCTGACGAGCAAGGTTGATGAAATTTAGTTCATAAACACGGAAGGGCATTAAGAAATCAATGTGTGTCTGGTTCTCGATGCCGAGAATTACAAGCCACGCCCCCGTATCCAAGGACTTAATCACGTCTCTCGTCTGCTTTAATGTAGTAGTCGAGCCATCCGTCATCCGAAGCATAGTGCTTTCGACGGCATTCAAATCTCTCAACTTGGAAGGGTCAATCGGTGTTCCGTTAAAAACCGCTTTACTGAACACCTCAGCAAAGTTGTTATTGTCGCGCCAAAGTAAATCAGTGGCGGCATCAACCGGTTGCCCTTGACCAGGTATTTTGGGATTTGTTCCCTTGCGAGCCATTTTTTCACTGCTTTCTTTCGAGAGCCATCAAAGACATATTCGTATACCTCACCTATTTTAAATATTATTGTAAGCCCTGGACCTTGAAAAGTCAAGGCTTTCCGCATTTTCAGGCTTTGAATTATCCAGAATTTCCCATGAATTTTCCATGAACAGCCGCCCCCTTTCTGACTCCCACAGTACCGTCATTTTCTGTACATTGGAAGTAGAAAATTCGGCAAAAAAAACGGGGAGCCCGTAAGCACCCCAAACAATCTTACGCTGCGACCCAGCCCTTTTTCTCCAGTCTGATCCGTCCGCCCTGCTCCAGCTTCTTCAAAGCGTAGTGGGCTTCTGTGTACTTCATGCCGAGGTAATCGGCAACATCGTTCCCGTGGCCATCCTTCACGGCAGCGTACACCTTCTCCATCCGTTCTTCCACCTCGCGGCTCCTCTGGCGTCCAGGACTTTTCTCCTCAGCTGTTTTTCCCTCCAGCCGCCCTTCTTTCCTCAGCTTGCTGGCAGTGTACTTGACCTGAGAAATGCTGATGCCAAGGTACTCAACAATCTCCGCCTGGCTCATGCCCTCCTCGATCATGGCGAGGACGTCCTCTTTCCTTCCCTGGGCCGCTTTCCTGCTGTACTTCTCCGAGTTCTCCCTGAGCCGCTTTTCCACAAGATCCCACACTTCTTCGCTCACGATTGCCTCGTGATGGTTCTTCACATACTTGCTGTACTGCTCCTTGTCCGGATCCCCGGTGATCACGTTGCGGGAAATGGACTTACAGATGTGGACATACCCTTTGTAGATTTCGTTTTTCAGGATGCTCCGCACCTGGGAACCTGTGATCGGGTTGCCCCGGCTGTTCAACACACCCTCCAGCCCTCTGGCAATGTCCTCTGCGGTGCGGAGGGCCTTACTTTGTTTATGGGGGATACATATTTGTTCGAGTAGTTGAAGAGACTGTTCTCTAAACCGACCCCTGTGACGGATACACAGGAGCATCCAATCTCAGCCCAGGATGTCACCGAGAAGTCGAGCGTAAAGCCCTGCAAGTCCTGTGGCAAGCCCATCTCCTATGATCCGTCCTGGCAGCACATCTCGAACTACTGCCCAAGCGGAAAAAGAATCTTGACACTTCGGACTGAACCTCTGTAAAATAGAAGCAGTTCAGGAAAGGACGGTTTTACACACTGATGAAAATTCGCAACTGACATTCGGCCGCAGAACCTCTCTGGTTTATCCCGGGAGGAAGTTTTTGTGATGCCGTTTGGAGGTTGCAGGTGCGTCAGCCAAACGTTTTTGCTGTGCTCCTTTGCAGGCCTCACAGTTATCATTTGCCGGATCAACATTGTATGAGGCCTGGATATGACTTAGCTGTCGCTTCGCGACAGGGCAACTCCTTTGTGCCTCCGCGGCATGAAAGGAGTTTTTTTGATGTCAAAAATCATGCTGGATGCGGCGGAAATCCGCATGTCTTACGGGGAGCGGTGCCTGCTGAAAATCGATCAGCTGCGAATCTGCGAGTCAGACCGGATCGGCCTGATCGGCGAAAACGGTGCCGGAAAAACCACCCTTCTCCGGATCCTGGCCGGAGAAACGCCGCCTGAATCGGGAACCGTCAGGCGCTTTGTTCCCACGGCCGTGATTCATCAGGAAGGAACCGGGAATCCGGGGGAGGATCCGGGAGAGGATCCGGGAGTGCGTGCCAGGTTCCGTGCACAGGCGGACAGCGGAAGTCTTTCAGGCGGAGAAATGACCCGGAACCGGATCTCCGGGGCATTATCGAGCCATCCGGGGGTGCTGATGGCGGATGAGCCGACAACGGATCTGGATCAGGAAGGACTGATGCTGCTTCGGAAAGCCCTGACAGAATTTCAGGGGGCGATCCTGCTGATTTCGCACGATCGGGCGCTTCTGAGAACGCTGTGCAATCGGATCTGGTATCTGCGGGATGGAGAGATTCTTGACTTTCCGGGCGGTTATGATGATTTCATGATCGAGCGGGACCGCCGGATGGATCGGGAAACCTTTGAATATGAGAAATACAGGGCGGAACAGAAACGGCTGAAGGAATCCGCGCAGCGGATGGCGGAAAGGGCGTCTCAGGTAAAAAAGGCACCGGGCAGAATGGGGAACAGTGAAGCCCGGCTGCATAAGCGGGAATGGACGGATTCCGTCCTTCAGCTGAGCCATGCCGGGCGAACCATCCGGAATCGGATGGAGCATCTTGAGGCAAAGGAAAAGCCGAAAGCATTGCCGGAGATCCGGATGAAGCTGGGCGTTGCGCATCCGGTAGAGGCAAAGACGGTGCTGGAATGCACCTGCGGCCTGCTGCGGGCCGGAACCTCTGAACTGCTTTGCGATACGGGATTCGTGCTGCCCACGGGGAGCAGAACCGCGCTGATCGGACCGAACGGCTGCGGAAAAACCACGCTGCTGCGCGGACTCCTGGATCAAAGCGGGTCCGGAATTCAGCTCCGGGGAAAGGTCAGATGGAACCCGGCCGTTCGGATCGGCTGGTTTGATCAGCATCACGAGCGGACGATGAATCCGGAAAAATCGATTCTGGAAAACGTGATGGAGGCCTCCGTTTATCCGGAGCATGTTGCCAGAACAGTCATGGCACGCCTTGGGCTGCAGGGATATGCGGTGTTCAAGCCGCTCAGGCTGCTGTCCGGCGGAGAAAAGGCAAAAACGGCCCTGGGCCGTCTCCTGCTGATGGACTGCAATACCCTCCTGCTGGATGAACCGACCAACCATCTGGATCTGTTTACCATGGAGGAACTGGAGAAGCTTCTGGTAGCCTACGGCGGAACGCTCCTGTTTGTGAGTCATGATGAAGAATTTGTCCGGAAAATTGCCACGCGGATCATCCGCTTCGACGGAGGAAAACTGGTGACGACAGAGGGCGGCTGGGAGGAAATGAAAAGGCCTGCGCAGACAAAAGGCGCTGCCGCAGACAGATCCCTGGAAATCTCCCGGCTGGAGATGCGCATGACCGTGCTTTCTGCCAGAATGGCCCGCCCGGCAAAAGGAGACCGGCCGGAACAGCTCCAGCAGGAGTATCTTGAGCTGGCCCGGAGCATCCGTGCCCTGAAAGAAGGAAAATAAGGTTTGGTTTCCCTCCGGGCTTTGGGACAGAGGATGAT
>DGWH01000103.1:17732-23705 GCA_002395225.1 Christensenella sp. UBA4263 | reverse complement strand
GAACGGGAATATCCGAGACAACCACATATCCGGCTCCCGCGGCCAGCGCCTCCAAAGGCGGAATGCCAAAGCCCTCATAAAGGGACGGAAACAAAAAGGCACGGCAGTGCATCATTAATGCCTTGGCCTCCCGGTCATTTACGTACCCGATACATAGCAGATTCGCCGGTAACTGTCCCGTCAGCTGCCGCGTGCCTTTTCCTGCCACAACAAAGCATTCCTGCGGATTCGCCCTGGCTGAACGAATCACCCAGTCAAAATTCTTATTGGGACTTGCCGTGGACATCGCGAAACAATACCCGTGCGTTTCAAGGTGCAGCCGCTCCAGAATACTGTCATCTGCCTCAATCCGGTTCATGTGCTGCCATCCGCAGGGAATGACCGCCACCCGCTTCAGGGGATGCAGTACCTGTTCAATTTCATCCCTTGAAAATGCGGATACCGTGACAATCTGCATGTTGGAGCGGCCCGCTGCCCGGTACATCAGGCGCCATAAAAAAGCCGAAATCCGGTACCCATGCTGCCAGAATTCAGGATTTACCTGCATGCTGATATCATGCAGGTACGTCACGCCGTGCCGGTACAGAAGCGGCACGGCATTTTCAAAGAAGAGTCCGGCTGCCTTGTGCTTTGCCAGATAACAGGCCAGGTCCACCTGTTCCCAGAGATATCCCCGGCAGTGTCCGTATCGGACCACTTCAATCCGTGAGAACCCTTCCGGCATCGGGCAGGATTTTGGGATCAGGAGCCGGAATTCCCCGGGCTCCGCCAGATTGTCCAGTTCCCGGACCAACTCTGCTGCCACCCGCTGGATTCCCGTCATCCTCCGGGTAAGGAATATCCCGTCGATAACAATCATGGCTTCCTCTTTCCTCGTTTTCAGATCCGTTCGCTATTGACAAGCGTTTCATACATGCGGACATAGGCATCAATGGACGGATCCCGGTCAAAATGCTTCGCCGGAATCATCAGAAATCCCTCCGGTCCCTCCCTCAGGAAAGTCCCCAGCTGCTCTGCCAGATTTGCCGCATCCCCGTTCCGGAAAAACCGCACCCGGCCAGAGACGACCTCAGGCAGTGCCCCGGCGTCTGAACAGATCACCGGGCGTCCATAATGGCAGGCCTCCACCGCTGCAAAGCCAAATCCCTCGGTCACGGAGGGAATCACACACAGATCCGCCTCTGATACCACCCGGAGCTGCTGATTCCGGGGCAGCGAGTTCCGGATCCGGACAATATCCGACAGGCCCTCCCGTTCCACAAACGCCTCAACCTGTTTCCGTCCTTTTTCCGGCGCGGCGGAGAGGAGCATGCAGAGCCGGGCACGCCCGTTTCGCAGCTGGTCCTGCACAAGCCGCACCGCCTCCAGCAGAACAAATACCCCTTTAATGGCCGCCGGCCGGCTGAAATAGAGAATGCCCTTCTCCCCGTCCTGCAGCGAAAACACCTCGCGAAATCCGGGCCCTGCCGACATGAGGGCCGCCTTCTCCGGAAATTCCAGAAAGTTCGGGATCATAAACACCCGTCCCGGTCTGCGGCAAAAGCGGCGATAGTCCCGCTCCGTGGCACGCGAAACCGCATGCACGTTTCCGGCAAACTGCAAAAGCAGCCATTCATAACAGATGAATCCCGTCGAACGGATGAGATTCGGTTCAAACAGCCGCCACTTGGGGCCCATGACCTCATGAAACGTCACCACACAGGGCTTTTTGGCCTGACGGGCCGCCAGAATGGTCCTGAGGGCCGTGGAATAGATGGAGGTATGGACCACATCGCACCACGCGAGCACCTCCCGGATATCCCGAATCCGCAGGACAGGCTGGCCGAAAAGCATTCGCCAGGGACAGTACCTCACCTCAAAGCCATCCATCTGCCGGATGCCGGTCACCCCGCCGGAATTGCTGGTCACCACACAGACCTGGTGCCCCCGCTGTACCAGGGACTGGCACACGGCCAGGAAAAGCTGCTCGCCTCCGCCAATGTGCGGCGGAAAATGCGGAATGATGACCGCAATTTTCACACGTTTCCTTCCTCTCTGCAAGGCTCCCTTTTCAGCCGACACTGTCCCGTCCTGCCCTCTGTCATCTGCTGTTCTCCCGGAGCATTTTCAGGTCCTGCGCCACATTCACGCCCATGGCCGCCAACAGATCCGCGCACGGTTTGTCCACCAGGTTGACGCGCCATTCATGATCTGTGTGCTGGGCAACCTTCATTTTGCTCGCAATGCCCAGACATTCGCCGATGGAAAGGCCAATCCCTGAGGCGCGCATCTGTTTTTCAAAAGCCGCCTGCACCTGTCCGAAGGGGACCATCAGGAAACTGAGTCCCTGCAATTCGTAATAATCCTCTCTCCGCAGGCT
Source organism: Christensenella sp. UBA4263 (assembly GCA_002395225.1). Classification (GTDB taxonomy): domain Bacteria; phylum Bacillota; class Clostridia; order Christensenellales; family Aristaeellaceae; genus Ventricola. The sequence goes on along the minus strand of DGWH01000103.1, from coordinate 21,346 downwards.
GCAGTACTGAACAGTGTTTTCCACAAACCGGTAACGAGTCTTAATGGTCCATCTCGTTTTATAACGGCGGTACAGGGTCGCCGCGTCCGCTTCCGTCCGGGTGTAATTCGTTCTGAGGATCATCATCCCAAAGAAGGGCCTGATTTTCTCAAGCTGCTCCTTTGTCTGCTGGTCATCTGTTTCGGAATTCTCCCAGAACGCTGTCTCCATTTCGTGCTGCAGTTCACCGTCCTGGTACATAATCACCCGGTCCTCGCCAAAATCAGAAGAAGTCCACGCCGGACCAGAATCCGTATTCTGGTCTGAAACCTGCTGAAACAGGCTTTCCAGTTCTTTTACCGTTGATTCCCTGTACAGGATGGGCACCCTCTGAGGATTCCCATATGCATCCTGTCTCTCATAGATGAACGAATCCGTAAACCCAGTATTCATCCGGAATGCCCGGCTGATTTCCGTATTTTCCGGCACCGGAATGATGAAATATCTGTTTGCCTCCCGGTACAGATCCATATTCTCTTCCGAATAAAAGTCCATATCCAGAAGAGTGCAGGTTTCTGCCGTAAAAACGTGAAATCTCATAAATTCCTCTACCGTACAGGGATCCGCGCGAAAATCCGGACAGGCAAAGCTGGCCAGCGGAATCTGCTGCTGGACATCAAAGGCGTGGAGCAGCCAGCCGCTTCCATCGTCAATCCATTGCTGCATGCTTCCATAATCCGGCGTATCCTTCCGGCTTGGCGGCAGCAGAAGTACATGCCCGTCAATTGCCGTCATCCCGGATCCCTGATGAATCACGTCCTGGACATACGGGAGGAACCGCGGGAGATGTGGTCCCAGCAGCTTCAGATAATTCCGGACGCCTTGTTCACTCAGATCCAGAGAGGGCCACCTGACCGACAGGATGGACTGCTCATAAAGGTCCTGCATGGAATCGGACAGCACATATTCCTGAAGGAAAAAGATCAGACTCATGACGTAGATCTGTCTGGCGTCCTCTCTATGAAAGAAGCTTTCCAGCTGCCGGAGTACGGAGAGGGTACTGGCAATCACCGCGGCAACCTCGCCATAACAGCCGATCTGCAGGTCCACCTCATCAGGCTCCAGATTCATGGCTCCGGCCAGCTCTGCGATCCTTCGTTCCTCCCCGGATAAAACGGAACTTTCCTTTTCGTTCCCGGTCCCCTTCTCCTGCCCGGTTTTCCGGGTTAACTTTTGGTAATATTCGTTGGGAACAAACCTTCCCCCTTCGATTTTCCCCAGCACTTTCACACTGACACGCTTCTTTTTGCCCGGCTGTTCACCCGGCACGTACGTGTTTTCGTAGACATAGTAATGCCTGGCTTCACCCTGCTTTGTCGGGTTGGGTATTGCCTTGATCGTACAGCTAATGTCCTTTGGCTTCAGTGCCTGTATCTCCGGAGGTATGACATACTTTCCCGTCACAACAGTTCTTGACATCGCTCTTTCCCTCATGCTCGGAAATGTCCGGGCTGTCTGCTTTTCGCACTGTTTTAAATGAAACACGGACAGCTTTAAAAAGATTCATTCTGCCGTTCCCATCTGCTTTGCAAATTCCGGCAGGCCTGATGCCATCCAGTCCGCCCAATTCCGGGCCAGTCTGCACCCCGGATTGACCCGGGCAGCTATTGTGCCAATCAGCCAGGACCCGGCCGGATCAATATTGTAACGATGAAGGACTTCCACGAGCCCGGTCTCCGGTAGGACAAGAGTCCCATCCAGAAACGCACCCGTTCTTCCCAGCAGGGTATCAAGACGTTTCCGGATTTCCATCTCCGAAAAGCCGGCCGGCCCTGGGGATACGGTTACCGCAAAAACCAGCGCTCCGCCGGCATTGATTTGCCGGACCGCCTCCCCTGTGCCGGAAACCAGTTCGAAATTGTCCCTGCCCCGAAAGGCAAGCAGGCTGTCCCGGTCGATAAAGACCGCTCGTTTCCTGCTTCCCAGGCGCCGGGCTTTTGTGATGCCGTTCTCAACATCCCGGCATCCCTGTTCATACCGCTCCGGCGTTCCCATATCCCGGACATATTCCGTTGTACACAGGCACCGCATTTCCCCGGTTCCGCAAAGCGGGCGCAGAATGTGCCGGTCCAGGTCCACCGGGCCCCCGCGGTCCCCGGTCCACCGGTCCAGAACCACCGGATCCATGACCTGCAGTCCCGTATTGACGCAGTTGATCATCCATTCCGGCCGTTCCATCTCCGGCGTCAGCAACTCCTGCACAACCCCCTCCGCGTCAGAAACAATGACGCTGCAGTCCCGCAGATGATCTCCCGGATGCGCAAGCAGCGTGACCAGATCATGATGTTCCCGATGAAATGCCACAAGGGGCCGAAGCTCCACCTCAAAGAGGGTATCCGCGTTCAGCAGGAGGAAGGGCTCCGATCCAAGCCGGTCCCGCAGCCCGAAGAGAGACCCGGCCGTACCCAGCGGTTCCTGTTCCACCACATACTCAAGGTGAACGCCCAGACGCTCTCCGTCTCCGAAATAATGCATGATCTGGTCCGCCATATGGGACACCGTCACCGTCAGGTCCCGCAGGCCCTGCTCCCGAAGCGAACAAATCTCCCATTCCAGGACCGGTCTGCCCCTGATTGGAATCAGCGGCTTGGGAATCTCCGGAAACCGTTCCCGGATACGCATTCCCCGGCCGCCGGCCATAATGACTGTTTTCATTTTCTCCCTTTGTAAGCCTCAAAGTTGGGCTTTTATCTGAGCGTTGCCCAAGGCCTCAGATTCGGCAAACTGCCGCGTGCGACAGAATCCCTCCGCCATTATCCGTCCACGGCCGGGGAGGTGGTTTCTGTCACGCCGGAACAACGCGCCTACTGAAGGATGTACCGGATATCATCCGCCGTGAAGCTGTCAATGCCCTCCACGCTGGTATGCACCACATCCGCGCTGGCCTGCCGCTTCTTTTCCTGCAGCTCGACCACCTTTTCCTCAATGGAATCATGGGAAATCAGCTTGTAGACCGTCACCGGCTTGGTCTGCCCGATCCGGTAGGCACGGTCCGTCGCCTGCTCTTCCACGGCAAAGTTCCACCAGGGATCCAGATGGATGACCGTATCGGCGCCGATCAGGTTAAGTCCCGTGCCGCCCGCCTTGATGGAGATGAGCATGACCTTGATCCGGTCCTCCTGGTTGAAGCGCTCAGCCATCTCCACACGCATGGCCCCCGGCGTGTCGCCGCTGATGTAATAGGAACGGATGTCCTTTTCCTCCAGATAGTACCTGAAGTGCTCAAGCACCCGGGTGAAGGAGGAGAAGACCAGGACGCGGTGTCCGCCCTCAATGGCCACCATGACCTGCTCAAGGGCCACCGCCAGCTTGCCGGAGGTCTCATCATAGTCCTCCAGGAAGACCGAGGGATCCACACAGAGCTGCCGCAGCCTCGTCAGCTCCGCCAGAACTTTGACGCCCTTTTCCTGCTCCGCGATCTCCCTGGCCTTGTGCAGGTACGCCTCGTAGAGATCCCGCTGCTTATCCGCCATGGACACGGTCACCAGAATGACCTCTTTGCCCGGCAGGGAATCAAGCACCTCTTCCTTGGCGCGGCGCAGCAGGAACGGGGACACCTTCCTGGCCAGCTCGGC
>DGWH01000103.1:1965-17614 GCA_002395225.1 Christensenella sp. UBA4263 | reverse complement strand
TGCCCAGATAACCGGGCATCAGGAAATCAAAGATGGACCACAGGTCCGTCAGGGAATTCTCCACCGGCGTGCCCGTCAGCGCCAGCCGCATGTCGCTCTCAATTTTCCGGATCGCCTTTGCTTTCTGCGTCGAGGCATTTTTGACATTCTGCGCCTCATCCGCCAGCACCAGGGAAAAGTTCTTTTCCTGGTACGCCTCAATATCCATCCGCAGCGAATCATAGCCCGTGATGTACAGGACCCGCCCCTCCTTCGGAATGGACTGAATCATCCCGATGCGCGCATCCCGGGGACCGGCGATGATGATCACCGGAATATCGCCCATCCATTTGCGGACCTCATTTCGCCAGTTGTATACCAGCGATTTCGGGCAGACGATCAGGACCGGCTTGTCAAAGTCCGATGTCGACAGGAACGTAAGCACCTGCAGCGTCTTGCCCAGACCCATGTCATCTGCCAGAATGCCGGAAAAGCCGTATTTGGCCAGCTTTCGCATCCAGCGGACACCATCTGCCTGATAGGGACGCAACACCTTTTTAAGGCTGGCAGCCAGCGTCAGCCTTTCCTTCTTGTAATTCACCACCTCCGTGACCGCCTTTTGCACGAAGCGGTCCATGGTCAGGTCCACCCCGGCTTCCCTGAAACGCTCCAGCTCCATGATGTGGTAGAACGGAAGGGTAATATCGGACAGTTTTTTCTCTGCGCCGATATCCTCAATAATCGCCTCCACCGGCTGCATTTCCTTCTCATCCAGCACAATGAAATCATCTCTGAGGAGGAAGAAGCCTCTTTTCAGGCGGTAAGCCTTATAGATGGCCACAAGCTCTTCCTCGGTGTACTCACTGCTGTGAATGGAGAGATTCAGCCAGCCGTCCACCTTTGTTGCGGTCATCTTGATCTCCGGGCCTTTGCGCACCTTCATCCGCCGCAGTTTTTCATCCAGATAGACAGAGGCCACCTGCCGAAGCGGTGCGAGATCTCCGCGGATAAAAGCCAGGACGCTTCCGGGATCGGTCACTTTCCCGTTTTCAGCCCCGCGAAGGCCCAAAAGCGTGGCCTCGTAGGTCCGGATCATCGCCGTCTCAAGCGGCTTTCCCTCAAAGAAGCCCTTTTCCTTCTTTTCATCCCCTACCCGGTATTCGGTACGGAATGCCAGCCCATCGTCCTCAAGGGAGACATACAGGGCAATGACGAAGGTATTCTTCTTTGATTTGCGGATGATTCCGGTGGAAACCGGCACGATCTTTTTGACGAGGATATCCTGTACGTATTCCACTTCCTTCGGTTTTCTGGAGGCAAAATAGCCGTACAGTTCCGCATTCACCGCCGAGTCAAAACGATACAGACTTACCTTCCGGCTCTCCGGCGAAAAAAGAGCCATCTGCCGCTCAGAGGTGACATAGATCTGATTCGGGTCTGAAATCGGCGGATTCAGATTCATGTTTCCCGCCGAATCAAGACTCAGGGACGCAGGCTCCTCCTCCTCGACAATGGTCCACTTTTTCCCGTTCATCGTGAGCGCACTGTTCCTGGCCGATTCCGGGATCTGCAGAAGGAACGACGGAATCCGTTCCCGGCACACCGAAAAGACCGGTGTACGGTCCTCCGTTCCGATTGCCACATATTCCGTAAAGTGTTCCATGAAGGGCTGCCAGGATTCCTCAAACACATCCGGGGCAAGGTGCACGGCCAGTTTGGACGAAAGGTTCAGATTTCCGCCTTTTTTCAGGGTATCGCAGAAACGCCGCGCATCACTGACCGGGTACGGCTTCCCATCCGGCCCGCTGAGCTGCATGGTCAGTTCCAGTGCTTTGTCCTTGGGCAGGGCCTTGATGACAAACTGTACCTCAAGCGCCTTTTCCTGCTGATTCTGTTCATTGAGCAGTCCTTTCTCCTCCAGACGGCCAAGGAAGGTAAGGAAGGCACTTCTGGCCTTTTCACGGTCTGCCAGTTCCCGGCTCGAAAGCCCCGCAACGGCCCCCAGGGTAAAATACGCCTCCCCGTACATCTTTTTCTGCTCCTCGGCAGACAGACCTTTTTCCTGTCTGACCAGATAGGCAAACAGGGGATACCAGGGGAATTCCTTCCCCGTATGAATTTTCAGGTCCGCTCCGATGGAAAACCAGTACCCAAGCGGTCCCGTCTTCCTCATGAGTTCTTTCCGTCCGGCCACATAGGTCATGACGCCGGCAGCCACATCATACCGATAATAAATCTCATACTGCTCCGGCTGAAATTCAGGCTGACTGCCGTATTTTTCCGCCAGTTCAGCAAGCACCTTGTCATCTATTCTGTCCAGCAGCATGGGGCTCCTCCATCTTTTTCAGTTCAGGCGCAATTTTCTGAAGCGTCTTAAAATGCATGCCAATGGCCGTCAGATACACCAGATCATCCCCGTTCCGGTTAAACACGTCGGTATCCGAAACATACTTGGAGGCAATGGCATCATTTCCTTTGGCAAGGATCATCACGTTCTTTCTTACCTTTTCCGGTATTCCGGCCTTGATGGACGCGCGGTAATTTTTCCTTGTCGCTGCACAAATCTCTTTCGCATTTTCGGGTCTGACTTCCACAATCCTGTCAAGTACGTCCGGACTGAGTGATTCCACATTGTAACGATCCAGGTTTACCTCCGGATCCTCCAGAAAATCAATGATGATCTGATAGTCATCCGACCTAAAAATACGGAACCGTCTCGTTTCGTTTCTTTTTTTCCACGCAGGCAGAAACGTTTCATGCGGGATACAGGCGATTACCTTGTTATAGTCCTCCATGGAGTTGATCCTGTACACCAGATGATCCACAGCCCCCTGCATCCTGTCCCCATAACCGGCCTCTTTCAGCTTTTTGACATCTTCAGGCTGCACTTCTCCCGTTTCAAGACTCGCCCGGTCAACCAGTGCCAGATAATCCGCATACAGCGGCGGCTCTTCCATCATCAGATGGAGGACCTCTGAGACGTACATTCCGGGGATCTTGCTCAAATCAGCTTTTCGGATGAAACGGACCTGCCGCTCCCGGCTGAAATAGTGATAGTCAAACGTCGAAAGCATTGGCATGACTTTATCCGTTAATGCCTCATCCGCCGCAACTTCCCGAATGAGAATCTCTCTCTTTTCTTTCGACAAATAGCCTTCCATGCTGATCAGCAGCATGGCGATCACAGACCATTTGTATTCCTGTCGTTTCTCAAACAGCGTATCGAACAGCTTTCCTGTTTCCGCGCGCGACGTCCATTTCACTTCGGAGAAGCATTGCCTGCTGGTATCCGAAAACAGTTTCATCCGTTCCGGCGCATTCAGAATGCGTGCCAGTTCCAGCAGAAGATGCTGTCTGTCTTTCCATGAAAGGTCTACGATCAGGAAACGTACCTTTGTGGTAAACGTTTCAACATCCCATTTGAGATATTCAGGCTTCTTTACCGCAATACTCTCCAGCTTCTCAAGACATTCCTTCACGTACTGTCGGGCATCTGTCACAGGGAGTTTTCCGCCATTGTCCTCTCGCTTTCCGAGCAGGGCCGCCACATGTGGACAGGCTTTTCTGGTATGAAATACATTGCAGTCACAAAGAAGCCGTTCCGGATCCACCCCAACGACCTCGTCCCAGCTCACCGAATTTAGGGGCATAAGCGCAATCCCGTCTTTCCTCAGCAGATATTCGCCCTTTCTCAGCTCCTCTGACCGCTTTTTTGAAACATTCGAATGCTTACTCAAGTATTCCTCGTACCCGATCATTTCCGTTCCTTTCCCATCCATGTTCTCTGTGACAGAATCCATTTCTGTCGGCACTTTCGACATTGCAGTTCTCTTGTGTTGTCAGGCCAGTTGCCGGTTTTCCGGCCGGATCTTTCGGCATTGCTGCTCTTTATATGTTCAATGTTTGCAGACTGACGCTCCGCGTCAGGCCAACGGATCTCCGACTTTCAGCACCGCAAGCGCGGCGGCCTCTGTTCCGGTAACCGGGTTCCGGGCAATCCGGCGCATCAGGAGATGCACCATTTGTCCCTCCGGACCTTTCAGGTCATAGACCCCCCGCTCATTTTCGCGGATACACCTTTTCAGTGAGGCCAGAAAATCCCGTCCTTTTCCCGCTACCGGCCCGAATGACGCTGACAGGACAGAGGGTTCCATTGAAAAAACCTTTTCCATGAATTCCCGGTAGGTCCTGTTGCAGCGGGCAATCCGCAGATCCTCCCCGTTCACCTCAACAATGGCCATGGGAACGGTGTTGAAGTACTGCCGGAGGCTGGCATCATCCTTGGTCAGGCTGGTCAGGTCATACAGGCTGATCCGGCTCAGCGCATTATAATAGTCCACCTCGTCCGGTTTTTCGTATCCGTTCAGGGCACCGCAATGATAGGCCTGCTCCGTTTCCTCCGCCGGAATGGGCTTTGTATAAAAATAGCCCTGCAGGCGCGTACAGCCGATCTCCTTGAGGAACTCCACCTGATCCGGCCGCTCGACGCCCTCGCAGACCGTGTCAATGCCAAGGCCGATAGCCATTTTCATCAGCTCGGTCAGGATGATCCGGCTCTTTTCATCATAATCAAACCGCTGCATGAACCGCATGTCCAGCTTGATCAGGTCCACCGGCAGACTCTGCAGGACATCCAGTGAGGAATACCCGCTGCCAAAATCATCCATCCAGACCGGAAAGCCCAGCTCACGGAACCGGACCGCTTCCCGGCGGATAAAGTCAAAATCCGTCCCGACGATGCTCTCGGTAATCTCAATGGTAATGAGCCGCCGCGGCACCCGGGCCGCATCCACCCGCCTGCAGATCTCCTCCACGATATCACATTCATCAAAGTCTGACCGGGACAGGTTCACGGACTGGGGAACCACCCACTCGCCGCGCTCCATCTTCCCGCGCAGCCGCAGGAGCACCTGTTCCAGTACATACAGATCCAGCTTGTAAATGATGCGGGCATTTTCAAGCACCGGAATAAACTCCCCGGGAGACAGAAATCCCCGTTCCGGATCCACCCAGCGGGCCAGAGCCTCCTCATCACAGATGCGGTCATTGGTCGCCCGGATGATGGGCTGGTAATAGACCTGAATCCACCGGCTTTCAATGGCATGATCCAGGTGGGAAATGATGTACTGTTCCTGTTCCGCACGGGCATACATGTCCGCGTCAAACGTCATGAAGGAAGAGATGTAACCGGTGTGGACCGCGTCACAGGCGATCTTGGCCCGGTCACAGGCCGTACTGATATCCTCCGCGCCCATTCCCGGATAAATGCCCGCCAGAATCACCGGCGTTGATTCGCCCCGCTCCTGTTCCCAGGCCTCAAACAGCCTGTTCAGCCGTTTCTCGACCCCCTCCGCCTCGGTAAAGACGGCAAAGTGATCCTGACCGAACCGGCTGCAGTTTTCCGTCCCGAACACCGAGGTGAGGTGAACGGAGAATTTGCGCAGCAGCCGGTCCCCCTCCGTAAAGCCCCGGCTCTGGTTGTAAAACTTCATGCCGCTCAGGTTCAGATAGAGGTAAGCCGGCCGGATGCTGCCAGCGAGCATCTGCTGCCGTTTCTTTTCCACCAGTTCAAAAAAGTAGGACATGCCCGGCAGGTCCGTGAGCAGGTCATAGTAGTTGCCCTTCAGCACGTTTTCCTGCAGACGCACCTCCAGGTTGTCCCGGTATTCATCCTTTTCATTTTCAAGCACGAAGCTGTGCAGGATACAGCAGCTCAGCAGGCACCCGATGGCGTACAGGGGCAGCAGCGGATACACGGACTGCAGCAGAATGAACACGGCCATGGTCAGGCTGGAAAGCCCGATGGTCATGCGCCTTCTGCGCATGGTCACGGAGCCTTTGCGCGACAGGACCATCACGTACAGCGCCGTCATGAGGAACATGGCGATCTGCACCACCAGCGTGACATACCGGGCCGGTCCTGCCTGGTATGTCCCCTCCGGCGTAAAGGAAAACAGCACCGGCGCGGTAAAGTTGAGGACCAGGACCACCATCTCCACGAGGAAGAGCCCCCAGCCCGCGCCCAGGAGGACGGTGCCAAACAGCGTCCGTTCCTTGAGGTAGGCAATGACATAGCGGGTCCAAAGAAGGATCGAAAAGGCCATGGCCACAAAGTAAAGGACGGTATCCGCAAAACACAGGGTCAGCAGGCCGCGCTCATACAGAATTCCCCAGAAAGCGTCCGCCACGAAATAAACGGTAATGGCCATCACGAAACGGCGATACTCACCCCTGGCAGGGATGAACCGGTCCGCGGCTTCGTTCCAGAAAACCTCATGATTGATAATCAGCTGAATAAGCAGGGCAATCATGCCGGCACTCGAGTAAATCATCCTGTTTTCTCCCTAATTCCCGCCTGCGGGCACGTCTGAAATTCACCCCTGCAGGACGGTCAGAATGGCCACCAGAAGGCCCAGAATAATCCGATACCAGCCAAAGGGTTCAAAGCTGTGCCGCTTGATGTAATCGATAAAGGTCCGTATGGACAGCATGGAAACGATGAACGCGGTCACGCAGCCGGTTACGAGAATCACGATCTCGCCGGGCGTAAAAGACAGGCCATATTTCAGGAGCTTGATCAGACTCGCCCCTGCCATGGTGGGAATGGCCATGATAAAGGTAAACTCCGCGGCCACGGCCCGGGAACAGCCCACCAGCAGACCACCCAGGATGGTGGCGCCGGAACGGCTGGTGCCCGGAATCAGGGCCAGCACCTGAAAGAGCCCTACCAGGACCGCCGTCCGGACATCCATTTTCTGCAGGCTGGTGACCCGCTGCCGGCCCCTGACAATCCCGCTGCGCTCGACCACAATGAACAGAACGCCGTACACAATGAGCATGATGGCAATGACCACGTTGTTGTGCAGGTGCGCATCCATCCAGTCATCCAGGGGAATGCCCACAATCGCGCTGGGCAGGATGGCAATCACCACCAGAATCCAGAGCCGGATCACGTCCATTTTAAAAATGCCGCCCGCCTCTCCAGGCTTTTGAAACGGCCAAATCTGCCGGAAAAAGAGAATGATGACGGCCAGAATGGCCCCCAGCTGAATCACCACATCGAACATGGACATGAACTGCTCGCTGACATTCATCCGCACAAACTGATTCAGCAGAACCATATGGCCCGTCGAGCTGACCGGCAGCCACTCCGTGATTCCCTCTACAATGCCAAACAGCATGGCTTTCAGCATTTCCACGATATTGAACATGTTTCCTCTCCTCTATCTCCTCAGGCAGTCCGGTTCAGGTGCTGCCCTTTTGTTCAGAATTCAAATTCCTCTGCCGAACGCACGACGATTTTCCCCGTCCGCTCTTCTGCCAGCGGCACCTCCGGTTGCGGTGCCTCCATGGGCGTTACCAGCTCACCGCCTCTGCGCAGTTCCTTCATCAGGCGCAGCAGCGGCGTCATCGCGTTGATCTCATGAACCATCTGCCGGACAAATTCCGGCGTACGCATCAGGGCCCATTCTGCCTCGGTGGCATCATGGCTGACCGCCAGGTACTTGAGCGCGTACAGGGACCGCAGATCCTCCGGCACCGACTCGGGCACCTTCATTTTCCGGTATTCCTCCCCGCCGATGATGTACCGCTTCGGAAACCCCTCCGCCTGAAACACCTCCCGCACCTGATCCGGTGCGGTCAGGATCCGCTGCCGGAACGCGTCCATCAGCGGGCGGTCCGTTCCGTAACTGCCGCAGCCCCAGCCCATCCAGTCCGGGCCGAAGCCCCAGTACATGTGGAATCCTTCGCTGCGCCGCTCCCCCGGATACCGCCAGCCCATCCAGACATGATCCCGGAAAGGCGACTTGTCCTTGGTGAACCGGGTATCCCGCCGCAGCCGGGCAATGACGCTCACCGGCCGCGTGTCCAGTTCCGGGTCCAGGGTATGGATAACCGGCGTCACCGCCTCATTGAGCTCCCTCAGCGGGGCACGCAGTTCCTTTTCATAGATATCCAGATGGTCTTTGTAATAGGTTTCATTGTTGTTCAGCCGGAGGCCGATCAGAAAGTCGATGGCCTCTTTGCGTATCCCTGTAAACACCTGTTTTCGCTCCATTCGAACAAAGCCGCCGTTTACAACGGCGGCCCTGTTCAGTTATTCGTTACTCAAAAAGATCCTCGTCCTCAGTCTCCTCATTTTTCCGTTTCCCGAAAAGCCCGCGTTTTTTCTCTTTGGGCTTTCTGCCGGTTTCCGCCGGTTCGGACGAAAATCCCTTTTCCTTCATGTCCTCCGGCACAACGGCCACCGGAACTTTCCGGGTCACCTCAGGCATCTCTGCCTGATCCTGCGCCGGTTCACGGCTGAATACCTTGGTCTTGGACTTATCCACCCTGCGCGTCTCCGGGAATTCTGGCCGCCGGTCTACCGGCTCCACACGAAGCGTCGGATCGGCTTTCCGTTCCTCACTCCGGGCCCCGCGCCGCCGGCCGGACTCACTCTCTGCCTTTTCCTTTTCCTCATCCGGTTTATCTGCCTGGCTGAGGTCCTCTTCGGTCAGTTCCTTGGCTGAGATGATGTCGCTGTTTTCCCGTTCCGGCTTTCTGGCATTCCGGCTGTCCTTGTGTTTTCCGACTTTCGCCTTTTTGAGGGGATCCCTCGTATCCGGCGAGAGTTCAATCGTATCAATGGCATCCTTAATGCGCTTTTTCTTTTTTGCGCTGCTGATAGCCGAGGGAATGAGTATTCCCAGAATGGCCGCCGCCAGTACAGCCCCAATCCCGATCAGCACCGGCATGCTGAACATGTCGGACATCTGCTCAAGGGGACTTGGCACCGGGGTCGGGGAGGGAACCGGTGAGGGGGTCGGCGGAACCGGCGTCGGCGGCGGTGTTTCCGTCGGGACCGGGGTCGGCGCCACATACTCCAGCTGAATGATATTGGAGGGATAACTCTTGTCGTTTCCGGCGGCATCCTTGCCGCTGACCTCGAACTGAATCTGTCCGGCAATGCTGGTCTCAAGATCCACCACCACATCCCGGGTTTCCCCGGATGGCAGGGAGGGAATGGTGGCCACGGTTGTTCCGGCTTCGGTCACCGTCAGGGTTGTGGCATCCGTGTCGCCCATGTTGGTCACGCGGATCAGGAAGCGGACCACCGCCGGTTCCGAGGAAATGGTCGTATGTTCCGCCGCCGCCTTGACATCCAGGATCAGCGCCATGGTGGCATCCTGCATGATCACGCCCAGCGGGTCGGACTGGATGGAAATCTTGTCCCCCTCCGCGTCGATGCCGCTGACGGTAGCCACGATATTCCCCGACTGCCGGGGCGCATACTGGACCGTCGCATCATAGCTGGCACCCGGGGCCAGTTCGATTCCGGAGGCGACCTCCGTCCCGTCCATCAGGGTTACCCCAAGACCCAGGAACGCGCTGTTTCCGGTATTTTTCAGTTTGGCCGTCAGCTCGATATTTTCGCCCGGATACAGATTCTCCGTATTCTCGGCCGAAAGCGTCAGCTCCAGACCGTCCTGCGCCGGCGTCAGCGTGCGCCTTGTCATGTCAGGAACCGTCAGGCGGGCATCCGAGTTGGCCGCGCGGTAGGTGATCAGCGGGGCACAGTCCATCTCGGCGGCCCCCATCTGGAACACATCCTCCAGCACAATCCGTTCATTCACGGAAAGTGAGGAAGCGGTCAGCGTCTTGTCCGAAATTCCCGGATTGTTGATGGTAATATCCCGCAGTTCGATGTTTCCGGTATTGGCCAGCGTATAGGCAATGTTCATCTGCTGTCCCTGACGCGCGGTCACGGGGCTGATGACATAACTGGCAATCAGCTGCGGTGCCGGTGCCTCTGTCTGAATCAGAACCGGGATGGTCTTGGTAAACTCTTTTCCCTCAACCGAATAGCGGATATAGTAAATGATTTTCCGGTTGGCAATCTGTTCCCCCGTCACATGCCAGGTTCCGGTATAGGTGACGGACTGCTCCGCCCCGAGTCCGTTATATTTCTGCACGGAAACGCCATCCGGATCAAACAGCGTAATGGCATCCTGCATGTCACTCAGGGAATTATTGTAGATCTTGATGGTAATGGCAACATCCTGCTCCGCTATGACCGACTGAGGATCACTCTGAGAGGAGACGCGAATCGGATCTACTGCCTCCGCCAGCGCACCGCTGATCGTCCCTGCCAGGAGCAGAAGCATTAACAGAATTATCAAACCACTGCCTCTTCGGTTCTCCTTCATATCCCTAACGGGGCAAACTGCCCCATCCTCCCTTCTTCCGGCCGAAAACCGTTTCAGATACGTATACAAATCCACTTTGAACGTATTTTATGCGCATCCGCCTTTTCTGTCAAGTATAGACAAAAATTACCGTTTCATCTGCATCCCGGTTCTCTGCATCCTCCTGTTCAGTTCCGGCCGCTTTCCCCGGTCAATGCCGCCGGGGCAAAAATGCACTTTATTTAAGATTCTGACCAATATTATATGTTTTGGACATTATTTTCTGAAGTTGGAGTACAATAAGCACGTCAGCCGCTCTCGCACCCCTTTCCGGAATGCATCCGGCGCGCTGACACATTCCGACACATTTAACCGCCCGGGAGGTAAGATGATGTATACCATGCTTGTCGTCGATGATGAAAACGAAATTCGCAACGGATTCTGCAATTTGTTTCCATGGTCCGAAATCGATTTCACCATTGTTGCCGACTTCTCAAGTGCCCAGGAAGCGGATCAGTATCTGCAGAAAAACAAAGTGGACGTCATCGTCACGGATATCCGCATGATGGGAATGAGCGGCCTTGAGCTGATCGAAAACGAATCAGGACGGCATCCGGATACCTGCCTGATCGTCCTGAGCGGTTACCGGGATTTTGACTACGCACAGCAGGCCATGCGCTTCGGTGTGCGGCACTATCTGGTAAAGCCCATCAAATACGCGCAGATTATCGAGGTTTTCAAACAGATTCACAGCGAGCTGGATGCCCGGCAGGCAAAGCCGCCTGCAGAGGAAAAACAGCCGGCAGCCGAACCGGCCGATTCCGAAAAGGATAATCCGACGATAGAGAAAATCAGGGAATTCATCCAGGCGCACTACAGGGATGTTACCCTTGAGAGCACCGCACAGTATATCCGCATGAACCCCTACTACCTCAGTACGTTCTTCCACCAGCATACCGGCGAAAAATTCATTGATTACCTGACCAGCATCCGAATGAAAGAGGCTGCCCGCCTTCTGTCCCAGTCCGCCCTGCGCGTCCAGGATATTGCCCACCAGGTCGGGTATTCCACCGCCAACAGCTTCTCCCGGAGTTTCCGCCTCATCTACGGCATGACTCCGAGAGAATACCGCCTCCACGGAGCGAAAGAGACAGTATGAAAACGCTTTACCGCAAGTTTTTCCAGATGGAAACACGCAACCTGCTTCTGGCCGTTCTCCTTCCCGTATTGATTCTGGGCCTGATGACTGGCTTACTTTCCGTCCGGATTCTCCGGCAGGAGATTGACAACAATTTTGAAACCAGAGCCCGGTATTTTTCACATCATCTGAGCAATATCACACAGACGGTTGAGGACCTCTATAATTCCCTCTCCCGGAATTCCATCATCACCCCGAATCTGAAAGATGCGATTCTGCAGGCCTCCCGGGGGCAGCTCACCGAAAAAGAACAGGAACAGTTTCACGGACTGCTTGAGCTGATCTTCGCTTCCTGTCAGAAAAATCCTTATGTCGATTCCTGCTATATCTACTATGATGACACCGATTATTATATTTCCAGCCCGCAGCAGCTGATTTCCCTGAAAGAATCATCCGACACCGACTGGTACGAAACCTACCTGCTTTCAGACCCGGACACCCGGGCCTGGACAGAAACCCGGACGATGATCCGGGCAGACGGCTCCAGCGGGGAAGTCCTCACCGTCTACAACCGCATCTTCCCTGCCACAGACCCGGACCGCCCCTGCGGGATTCTCATTCTCAACATCGACTCCACACCGCTCAAAAACCTCCTTGAGAACTGGAACCGCCAGTCCAAAACCATCGCCCTGATAACCGCCGAAAGCGGCCGCATTCTCTTCAGTCCCCCGTCCTTTGCCCAGACACTTTCCGTCCCTCTCTCCGAACTCGGCCCAACCCTCCGTACTCAGTTTGATTCTGTCTGGCGGCAGGACACGCAGGAGCGCCGGAACATTTCCGTGGGATCTGTCAGCTGTGTCTGTCTGGTTCAGCGGCTGAGCCGCTTTGGCTGGCATCTCGCACTGATCGCCCCCAAAGGCAATCTGTACGCACCCGTAAACCGTCTGCTCTTTCTGCTCATCTCCACGATTCTCCTGACCCTCCTGTGCGGAGTCCTCTTTGCCGCCTATACGGCAAATCAGAAAGTGCGGGACATCGCCCGCATTCACGATTCCATCCAGCGTGCCAAAGAAGGAGCCCTGCCAAAGCGCGGCAGTCTGCTGGCCCGGGTTCAGGAAAAAAGCGCACCGGAAACGGACAGGACCGATGCGCAGAAAGAACCGGACACCGGCGTCTCGGATTACAGCAAAGCACTCCGGGAGCTCATCGATTCCTTCCTTGACAAGGACTATCTGACCATCCAGCTGGCCGAGCGCCAGCATTATGCGCAGGTTCTTGAACTGAAGGCCCTTCAGTCCCAGCTGAACCCGCACTTTCTGTTCAACACGCTCACCACCATTCAGTGGAAAGCCATCGCCCTGACCGGCGGACAGAACCATGCCAGCGACATGATTGAATACCTCTCTGACATTCTTCGTTATTCCCTTGATGACAGCAGCCGGATGGCCACCATCCGGGAAGAACAGGCCATGCTGGAAAGCTACGCGGCCATCCAGCACATCCGGTACGGAGAGCGTTTCCACTATTCCTGCAGCTGTGATCCCGCCATCTCCGGACACTATGTGATCCGGATGCTGCTGCAGCCGCTGGTGGAAAACAGCATCCATCACGGAATGAACCAAAACAGCGGCTGCCTCAATGTCCAGGTCAGCATTACGGGTGAAGCGGACAAGGTGCGCATCTGCGTATCCGATGACGGCAGCGGCATGGATGAAAACCGTCTGCAGGAAATCCGTGCCGGCCTGACGGAATCCATGTCCGAGAGCGGCCGGCATATCGGGCTTTACAACGTCAGCAAACGCATCATGCTCACTTATGGCGAGGATGTTCACCTGAACATCTGCAGCACCCCCGGCCAGGGAACGGTCATCACCCTGCTCCTGCCCCTGCTGGACGCGGACCCCTTTCTCCGCAGCAGCAAAGAGGCCTGACAATGGACATCCGAATTTCTCTTTCGGATGTCTTTTTGTTTTGGGGGATGGGCAGATGTGCGGGGATGTGGTATGTTTACTGCATCCGGGTGCATTTGACCTCAGGAAGCCGGCCTGCCGCATCGCGTCCTGTCAGACAGGAGCAGCGGAAATGCGGCGGTGCCGGCAGGCCAAAACTGATTGAGGTCATCTGTGAATGAGGTGAAACATGGGCACAATCCGAAAAAGCGGCGGAAACAGCGGGACGGAGGATCGGTTTATTGAACTGTTCTGTGAGACCTTCGGCGCTGACAAGGGCCAGTATGTCTACCTGCAGTATCCGCTCGTCGACATCTACGGCGGGCACCGGACCATCGACTTCGCCGTCAGTCTGCCGGATGGCCGGGTCGCCATGGAGGTGGACGGCAATACCTGGCATCAGCCGGGGAAAATCTCCCAGGAAAAGTATCACGATGACCTGCTCAAGCAGAACAGCATGGTTTTTGATGGATGGCGGGTCTATCGCTGGACCTCCGCGCAGATCGAACAGTCCCCTGAGCGCGTGAAGGATGAACTGGTGACGTTCCTCGGCCAGTCTCCCATGTTCCGGTATATTGAGGATACCCTTCCGACTCAGCTGGGGGAAACCCTTGAACTGATGGATCATCAGGAAGAGGCCCTTGAAAATCTGCGGCAGATGCGTCTTGACCACAAGACCATTGCCCTCCTGTTCCACGCCACCGGGACCGGGAAAACGGTGACCGCCGCTTCAGATGCCCGGTCTTTCGGCAAACGGACCCTCTTTCTGGCACACCGCCGGGAAATGATCGACCAGGCCATCCGGACATTTTCCGCATTGTGGCCGGAGGTGACGGTCGGCCGGTATGAAGGGGACATCCGGGAAAAAGACGCATACGTCGTCTGCGGGACCATTCAGAGCGTCGCCCGCAGCCTCGAAAGTTTCCGTCCGGATGAATTCGGCTACCTGATTATCGACGAATGCCATCACGGAACTGCCGAAACGTATCGGAAAATCATGTCCTATTTTCAGCCCGAATTCACCCTCGGACTCACCGCTACCCCGGAGCGGACAGACGGGGAGGACCTGCTGGAGATTTTCCGTAACATTGCGCACCGGCTGGACCTGAAGACGGCCGTTGAACTGGATACCCTGGTTCCCGTCCGCTGCATCCGCATCCGGACGAACATCGACATGCGGGATGTGCGGATCAGCGGCTTCAAGTACGTCGCCCAGGATCTGGAATCCATCATCCATGTGCCGCAGCGAAATCAGCTGATCGCGGATACCTATTGTGAGTATGCCAAAGGAAAGCCTGCCGTTATTTTCTGTGCCTCTGTCCAGCACGCCGCGGAAATTGCCGTCCGCCTCCAGGAAAAAGGCATTGAAGCGGCCTGCGTTTCCGGAAGCACCCGGGTTTCCGAGCGCAAACGCATTCTCGCCGACTATGAAAGTGGAAAGCTGTCCGTGCTGTGTGCCTGTGATCTTCTGAACGAAGGATGGGATTCCCCGCATACACAGGTGCTTTTCATGGCACGGCCCACCATGTCCCGGACCCTTTACATGCAGCAGCTCGGCCGGGGCATGCGCAAATCCCCCGGGAAAGACTTCCTGATGGTCTTCGACTTTGTCGACAATGCCAACCTCTTCAACATGCCCTATTCCGTCCATCGTCTGCTGGGTCTCTCCCAGTATGTGGCCGGCGGCCTCGTTCTGGGGAAGAAGCAGCACATGAAATTCGATCAGGACCTGTTCCGACAGGGACAGAAGCCGGAGGTCCTGGTGGATTATCCCGTACACATGACCGGTTATGAAACCATCGATCTGTTCAACTGGCAGGACAAAGCCAAAGACATGATCTCCCAGATCGCCTTTACGCAGATGGTCAATGTCCAGAGTGAAACCATTGACCGGTATATCCGCGAAGGGAAGATCCTCCCCGACATGGAGGTTCCCGCCGGCGAACACCGCAGTTTCAGGTTCTTTGAAAAAAGCACAGTGGAAAAATATGCCGCCCAGTTTGGCTGGACCCTCATCACCCGTGAAAACATGAAGGCGCTGTTCCTGGAGATGGTGAAAACCATGACCATGAGCTATTCCTACAAGCCGGTTTTCCTGCTGGCTTTCCTTGACAACATGGACGCCTCCGGCAGCGCCCGGCTGGAGGATGTGGCCCGGGATTTCGCCCGCTACTACGAAGCGCGCAAAGAGAAAGGCCTTCCTCCGGAAAAGCGTAAATGCATTTTTACCCGCGGCGGCTATACCCCGCGCGACGTGGAGCGTCTCATCCTGAACATGCCGTTCAAGCGGTTTGAAGACATGCACGTCATGCATCATGCCAGACAGCTCGGTACTTTGCAGTTCTATACTGCCCTGTCAAAGCAGCTGACCGAGGCGGATATTCAGCAGATCCGGAACTGCTGTGAACTGGCAT
>DGWH01000103.1:0-1839 GCA_002395225.1 Christensenella sp. UBA4263 | reverse complement strand
CCTGACACACCACTATAATCAAATTCCAATACCTGATGATTCAGTCTTTTCTTTCATCCTGATGTAAGAACGGCAACGAATTTACAATCGAATTCCTATGCCGGTGTCATATGTCGCCGGAAATTTTCCCGTTGCTTTTAATGATAGGATATTGACAAAAAGCAATCATTTGATTAAACTGATGATGGAATTAATCAAAAAAGCCATCATGTGTTCTGGGGGAGGATAAAGTGTTGAACGTAGATCAGAAAGACATAGCGCAGTATCTTTCCGAGGTGAAGGAAGCGGTTGAAAAGGATCATTACCGGCTTGACCGGAACGCCAGACGTCAGGATAACATCAATTTATTTCTGGATTATGTTGTTGATGAGGCGAAAGCCAAAGAAATCATATTGAGCCTGACTGTAATGGATTTTGCGGAGATCCTGCAGAATGAGCATGAGGGATACGAGCATGAGAAGCTGTATGTATTCGGCAAGGATGTAACCCTTTTGGAGAGAAATGGGACAGAAGAAAAAACAGTCTCTCTGTATATCAAGTTCAATAAGATAGAGAACTGTTTTGTCATTATTATTTCGTTCCATGAACAGAAGTATCCGCTTACATACTATTTCAGATGATCAGGAGGCAAATCGGAGGTGACCATTATGACAGAAAAAGAAAGAAGAGATTTCTGCATAGAGTGCAGAAAAGAGACCGAATACCTTTTGCAAAAGAAGAACATCGTAAAGAATATAAGGGATAAGGAATACACCTTTGCAATCACTGTCGCTGTCTGCGCTGAGTGTGGAGAGGAAATGAGCATTCCGGGTCTAATTGATAGGAATATTCAGGAAATCGACGAACAATACAGGGCAGCAGAGGGACTTGTATCGATTGACGATATCGAAAAGCTCATGAAAATATATAAGCTTGGAAAAGCTCCATTGTCCCTTGCGTTGGGATTTGGGGAAGTGACGATACCGAGATACCTGGAAGGACAGGTACCTTCCAAAGAGTATTCAGATATAATTAAGACTGCGCTTTCATCCCCGGTTTTTATGAAGCAGAAACTCATGGAGAACAGGGAGAAACTGACGGATGCAGCATACAGAAAGGCGTTTGCAGCGGCTGAAAGTATAGAGAGACTGTTTTCCGTATCAGATAAAATGCTCCGGGTAATCGCATATATCTTTGAAAAGCTGGAAGAGGTGACACCCCTCATGCTTCAGAAGCTGCTCTACTTTATCCAGGGCGTGTATTCTGCCTTGTATGGTAGACCGATCTTTGAAGAGAACTGCAGGGCATGGATACACGGTCCGGTTTATCCTGAAGTATATGACCTGTTCCGGGACTTCAAATATAATCCGATCGATGATGCGCGGTTTATCCTTCTGGAAGGAACGAAGGATGCCCTGACAGATGAGGAGAAGCGGGTGATCGACCTTGTGGTGAATACTTTCGGGATGTATGGCGGAAAGGTACTGGAGAAGATCACACATAACGAGGATCCGTGGATAGAAGCGAGGAAAGGATACGGAGACAGCATTCCTTCCAGTGAACTTCTGCCAAAAGAGAAGATCATGAAGTACTATTCTCAGATAAATCAGAAATACGGTATAGATACGGAGGATGGTCTTCGGACATACATCCACGACATGCTTGATAAGGCATCATGATTCATAACGACTGAATCCGATTCATGCCATCACCGCCCTGTCAAAACATCTGACCGAAGAAGCTTTTCAGCATATCCGGAACTGCTGTGAACTGGCATTAAACAGATATTTGGGATAACAGAATTATGTGGCAGGCCTCATCCCGACGGGATGAGGCCTGACACACCACTATAATCAAATT
>DGWH01000004.1 GCA_002395225.1 Christensenella sp. UBA4263 | reverse complement strand
TTATGCCGTTTTGTTCCAACTGTGGTGTTCAGATTACCGGGACAGAAAACTTCTGCCCCTCATGCGGGACGTCTCTGAAAACAGCAGGGAAAACAGTCCCGATGCCTGAACCGGCCATTCCCGGGGAGGCACAGTACCGGGTGATTCTGGCGGATAAAGGGGGGTGCACAAAAGCGCTGACCAAGGATGTCCTGCGGGACCTGATGGGTTATACGCTGGCGGATGCCGGTGCCCTGATCGATGCCATGCCGGTTGTGGTGGCACAGAATCTGACCCGTTCCCAGGCAATGATGGTCTCTGAGGTACTGACGGATTACGGAATGAACGCGTCCGTGTGCGACAGAAGGAATGCGTATGTGAACTTTGGCCCGTCTGAACTGAAGCCGGTTTTCAGTTCAAGGGGAACAATGCTGGCCGGGGCATCCGCCATCTTGCGCACGCTGACGAAAGAAAACCAGGTGGACCGCATCATCCGCTGGTCACAGCCGAACCTGCTCGACTTCCTGTTCCGGCCGCCAGTCAGGCAGGAGACGCCGCTTCAGTTTGCGCTGGGGTCTCTTTTTGACCTGATTCATCCGAACGAACCGCCGAGAGGCGATGCGAGGCCAAAGACCTCGTCATCTCCGCGCACAACAGGGACGGGCCGGAAAACGACCAGTGGCCGTGCCCCGGAACGGGCAAAATCCGCGGGCGGGTCAAAGAATGACAAACCGCCGGTTCCGAGGCCGCCGGTTCGCGCGCCCGGAGTTGAATCCGGATCGGGCAGGCACACCACAACTAGCCAGCGAAAAACGACAACCGGCCCCGGAACGGGCCGCAGACCGAAATAATGTCTAAGTCCCCGCAGCAAGGCTGCGGGGATTGCTTATTCCTGAAAACCTTGTTCTGAGCAGCGGGACAGGCATTATTCCGCGGTGTACGTAATACTGACCGTGGCGGAGACGATGAGCTTGGCCGCCTGGACAACGGTTTCCGCTTTTCC
Organism: Christensenella sp. UBA4263; assembly: GCA_002395225.1. Classification (GTDB taxonomy): domain Bacteria; phylum Bacillota; class Clostridia; order Christensenellales; family Aristaeellaceae; genus Ventricola. The sequence continues at coordinate 51,823 of DGWH01000004.1, read as the reverse complement.
GGCCGCGGCGTCCATGGACCGGGCGGAAAAGTTCCCGATGTTGTTGGTGTAACTGTAGACGTTGCTGTCAGAGATCGCCTGGATGCCGGTAATCTTGAGCCCGGCGGCCTCGGCCAGAACCTCTGCTTTCGCTTTGGCATCGGCCACGGCAATGCGGAGAGATTCCGCCTGGGCACTTTCCGTATCGGAGGCGGAGAAGGCAATTCCGTTCAGGGTATTGGCGCCGGCGGCAAAGGCAGCGTCAATCAGGGCACCGACTTTGTCCATATCCGTTACTTTCACGGCCAGGGTGGAGTTGGCATTGTATGCGGTTACCTGTTCCTCGCTGCTGGTATGATCGTAGATGGCATAGATGTTCATGTAGTCGGTGTTGATGTTTTCGCTCTTGATCCCGCTGTCAAGCAGCGCCTGCCGGATGGCGGCGATGCTTTCGTTGACTTCCTGCTGGGCAGTGAGCACTTCCTTGTTCTGTGCGCTGACTCCCAGGGAGATGACAGCCGTATCCGCGCTGACCTGTGTTTCGCCGGTTCCACTGACGGTAATGACCGGCTCTGCCAGAGCCATGGCGGAGGTCAGGGCCAGAATGAGGGTCAGGATAAGAATGAATCGTTTCATCATGGATATTCTTCCTTTCTGTAATTCAGAGTGAGAGATCATCCGGATGCAATGGGCCGGGAACGGACAGGTCCACGGGTGACCCCTGCTCTGAATGACCGCTTTCAATGATGAAAACGAAAGGAAGGCGGTTTTTTATCCCCAATGTTGCCGGGGACAATCCGGAAGGGAATGTCGGGCCTTGACAGAGTGTCAGGTGGCGGGTAGAATTCCGTTGATTTCGGCAGTGTTTTTCCAGACGAAACGGAAACAGAGATCATTGCCGCAGGGTGACGAACGGTCACATTCCGGAAGGATGGATAACTGACCTTGCAGCCTGCAGAAACGAAAAATCCGGGCCAGGGTCCGGACCATGGGAGACAAGTAGATGACCAATTCTCAAAACAGCAGATCCCTGCTCATGTATATTTCTTCCATGCTGATCTTTGGAACGATTGGCATTTTCAGACGCTTTATTCCGATTCCCTCCGCCCTCTTGGCCTGTGTCCGTGGTTTGCTGGGCGGCCTGTTTCTGCTGGCGTTTATCCGTCTCCGGGGAAAGGGAACAGGGAAACGTGTGCCCGGGCAGACCCTTGTGGGACTTGCCGTGACGGGGGTGATGATCGGGATTAACTGGATCCTGCTGTTTGAGGCCTACAACCATACGACGGTGGCGGTTGCGACGCTTTGCTACTATATGCAGCCAACCATCGTGGTCCTCCTCTCCCCGCTCATTTTCCGGGAGAAACTGACCGGCAAAAAAGCCGTTTGTGCCGCGCTGTCCATTCTGGGCATGGTGCTGGTTTCCGGCGTGGTTGGGGAAAGGCCGGGGCCCGGACATTTTCTCGGCATCCTCCTGGGCCTGGGGGCGGCGTGTTTTTATGCCGGTGTGGTGATTCTGAATAAAACGATCCGGGGGAACTCTGCGTATCAGCGGACAACGATTCAGCTGCTCTCGGCAGGGCTGGCGATGGTTCCGTATCTGTTGGTGACCGGCGGATTCGGGGGAGCGGCGCTGAACGCGACGCAGGTTGTCCTGCTCCTGGTGGTGGGCATTGTGCACACGGGAATTGCCTATGTCCTGTATTTTGGCAGCATGGAAGGCTTGAGTGTTCAGTCGATTGCGGTGCTGAGCTATATTGATCCGGTGTCCGCCCTGCTGTTTTCGGCGGTCTTGCTGCGGGAGCCGCTCAGTCTGCTGAATCTGGTCGGTGCCGTGCTGATTATCGGGTCGGCCATTGTCAGCGAAATGCCGGAAAAGAAGAAACGCACATCCACCAGCTGAAATACGACAGGCACTGGACGGACCGGATAAATGGTAATCCTGCTCAGAGCTCCGAAAAAAAATTCGTAAAAAGTTGACATGAAGTAAACGAAGGTTTATAATCCGGAACGCAAAAAGGGAAGAATCCCTTTGAGAAAAGCAGGAGGTAAGATTATGAAGAAAGTCTTCGCGGTCGTTCTTTCTCTCGTGCTGCTCATGGCGGCATCTGCCATGGCAGAGACCATTACGCTGGCGCATTTCGGTGCACCGGGCGAGCCGGTAACCAGCGCGGCAGAGACCTTCAAGGCAAAACTGGAAGAGCTCTCCGGCGGTGCCTTTACGGTTGACATTCAGGGAAACAGCGCACTTGGCAACGCCAAGGAAATGGTTGAGCAGACCCAGATCGGTGCCATTCAGATGTGCCTGGTTTCCCAGGGTTCTCTGGACAAGTATGACATCCGTTATGCGCTTGTGACAGCCCCTTATGTCTTTGACAGCTATGCTCATGCGTATGCCGTGATTGACGGACCGTTTGCCGAGTGGGTCAGTGACGGTGTCCTTGAGAGCAAGGGACTGCACAACCTGGGCGGCTGGGACTATGGTTTCCGCTGCCTCACCAACTCCAAAGTGGAAGTAAAGACCCCGGCAGATGTGAAGGGCCTCAAGATCCGCACCCCCAGCGAGATTCAGAAAGTGGCCTGCTTTGAGGCACTCGGTGCTCAGGTTGAGCAGGTGGCATTCTCCGAGCTGATCACCGCCCTTAAGCAGAAGACGGTGGACGGACAGGAGAATCCGCTTTCGACCATCTACAACAACAGCATGTGGGAAGCGGAGCAGAAGTATCTGTCCCTGACCCGCCACACCTGGGAGAGCGTGAACCTGACGGTTGACAATGCATGGTGGGAAGGCCTGACGGATGAACAGCGCGGCTGGATTGAGGCGGCACACGAGGTTGCCCGCGACCAGATGCGCAATGAGGTGCAGTCCTCTGAGGCTGACTATATCCAGAAGCTGAAGGATGCCGGCATGACCGTCACTGAGGTTAACATGGCGGATTTCGCAGCGGCCATGCAGCCCGCATGGGATCGTGTTGCCGAGTATGAGGGCAGCGCTGAGGATATGGAGAAGTTCCTGATGATGGTTGAGGAAGCCCGTCCGCAGTAATCCGATCGTACAAAGTGGAGGACGGCTGAGGCCGTCCTCCTTTTTCGATGCACAGGTGTCCGGTCCATTTAACAGGGGAGCTGACCGGATTGACTTTTAGGAGTGGCCCTGTCGCGACAGCGACAGTTAGGCAAATCCCGGCCTCATGCAATTGCTGCTTCGGCAAGTGACAACGGTGAGGCCTGCGAAGGAGGATCATGGAATGATTGCATTGATTGTCTGCGTCATACTGGTCGGTCTGATGCTGATCGGTGTGCCCGTTGCCATTGCAATGGGCATTACCAGTGAGGCGGTCTTTGCCGCACTCGGTTTCGGACGGATCCTTCCGGTGATGGCCCAGAGAATTTATAACGGAACCACAGGCTTTACGCTGCTGGCGATTCCGTTCTTTATCCTTGCGGGAAACCTGATGAATACGGGCGGAATCACGGACCGTATTTTCAACTTTGCCAAGGCGATGGTCGGCCACTGGCCGGGCGGCCTGGGTCAGGTCAACATCTTCTCCAGCGTCATCTTTTCCGGCATGAGCGGCGCGGCGGTGGCGGATGCCGCAGGCCTTGGCATGATCGAAATGAAAGCCATGGATGATGCCGGCTATGATCACACGTTCAGCGCCTCCATTACGGCGGCAAGCTCCACCATTGGGCCGGTCATTCCGCCCTCGATTCCGTTTGTCGTGTATTCAAGCGTCACCAGCGTCAGCGTGGCGAAGCTCTTTGCGGCCGGATTTGCCCCCGGTCTGCTGATGGCTCTTGCCATGGCGGTGGCGGTCTATGTGACCAGCAAGCGGAAGGGGTTCCCGGTCAGCGAGAAAATGCCGTGGAACCTGCGAATGAAGTATCTGGTCGAGGCGATCCCCTCGCTGCTGACCGTTGTCATTATCATCGGCGGAATCTGGGGCGGCTTCTTTACCGCCACGGAGGCGGCCATTGTGGCAACGTTCTACGCGCTGTTCCTGAGCGGCGTGGTCTATCGTCAGCTGACGATCAAGAAACTGATCTCCATCATCTATGACAGCATGATTACCAGCTGCAAGACGCTGTTTATCATTGCCGTTGCCAACTTCCTGGCCTATTTCATGATTCATCAGAAGATTCCGAACCAGGTCATTGAGGGACTGCTGGCCCTGAGCAATAATCCGACCGTATTGATTGCCCTGATTCTCTTTGTGCTGATCGTTCTGGGCATGTTCCTTGAGGGCACCGCAGTCATCCTGATTGCCACCCCGATTTTCCTGCCCATTATCGACATGATCGGCATGGACTATGTCCAGTTTGGCGTCATCATGATCCTGGCCTCCATGATCGGCCTGCTGACCCCGCCGGTGGGCATGAGCCTCTACGCGGTCAGCTCGATTACCGATGTTCCCCTGATGAAGCTTTCAAAGGGCGTGCTGCCGTATGTCATCGGCATCTTCCTCGTCCTGCTTCTGTGCGCGTACTGGCCGCCGATTTCCACGGTACTGCCGAAATTCCTGGGTTAGGGAGGGACAAAAATGAATACAGGTCTGAGTGTCCTTAAAACATTGGATAAGATCATTTCCTCCATTCTTAAAACCCTGGTGGTGGTTCTGTGCATCGGGATTGCCGTGATCCTCCTTTTCCGCGTGATCATCCGTTTTACGCCGGTTCATTTCCAGATCTCCTGGACGGATGAAATTGTTGAAATGATGATGGCGTGGATGATTTTCTCGGCATCCGCAGAGATCATGCGGGACGGCGGGCACTTCCGTGTGGAACTGCTGCAGGAAAAATACGCGGGACAGAAATGGGTGGATTATCTCAATCTGTTCATTTCCATTCTGGGCATTATCTTTATCGGCACACTGCTGCATTATTCCATTCAGCTGGTACAGAAAGCGGTCCAGTTTACCCCGATCCTCAAGATCAGCACCAAATGGCTCTATGCCAGCATCCCGGTCAACTGCGCCATCATGCTGATTTATCTGTGCCGCGATGCGGTGAACAATGTGCTGAAGATCGTGAAAAAGTAATCCGCGACCGGATCAAAAAGAAAAAGCAGACGTTTGTCTGCTTTTTTCTTTTTAACTGAGGGTGACGCCGGAGAAGATGCTGAGAATGAGGATGGCGAGAATGGCGGCCGGTGCCACAAAACGGATGAGAACCGTGTACGCCTTTGCCAGACGGAACCGGAATCCGCTCTGCTCGACCTCTGCAATAATGCTCTCCGGCTTCCAGACCCATCCGACGAAAATACAGCAGCCCAGGGCACACAGCGGGATCATGATCCGGTCGGTCAGGTATTCCATGAAATCACACAGTGCCGGGTGGGTAATCCCGTTGACACCATCATACCAGATGCCTTTGAGGGGAATGGCGGCCTGTGAACAGGTGTAGAGGCAGCCGATCAGGAACAGAATCAGGCAGAGAATGATGGTGGTCCGCTTCCGTGTCCATCCAAACTCCTCCGTCAGGAACGCGACGATACTCTCAATCAGCGAGATGCTGGAGGTCAGCGCGGCAAACAGCAGAAGGAGATAAAAGAGGACGCCGAAGATCCGGCCGCCGGGCATCTCCGCAAAGACACCCGCCAGGGAAACGAAGGCAAATCCGCCGCCTTTTCCCACCTCGCCGCTGCCCAGCGTGGCAAAGACTGCCGGGACGATGATGAATCCGGCAAGAACAGCCACCAGGGTATCCATGCCGCAGACGACCGCGGTATTCTTGATCATGTCCTCGGATTTGGAAAGGTACGAGCCGTAGGTGACTAGGATGGCCATGCCGATGGACAGGGAATAAAAGGCCTGCCCGAGAGCCGAGAAGAAGGTGTTGACGGTGACTTTTCCCAGGTCGAGGGAGAGCATGTATTTGACACCCGCCTCGGCGCCGGGGAGGGTAACGGAGCGGATCAGGAGGATAATGAGGAGGAGGAACAGGGCCGGCATTCCGAACTTGTTGAACTTCTCAATTCCGCCCTCCACGCCGCGGATGATGACCACCGCATTGAGGAGCATGAACAGGGCTGCAAAAAAGAGCGCGGTCCAGGGAATGGAGGTGGTGCCATCCGCGTGCAGCCCCAGCATGTTGTAAAAATACCCCAGAGAATCCCGGTAGATGGCCGGTGCCTCAAAGGCGTAACTGAAGACATAGCGCAGAACCCAGCCGCCCACATGACTGTAATAGCAGGTGATGATGAAGGCCCCGATAACTCCGATCCAGCCCACCCAGGAATGTTGCTTATAGCCAAGCTTCTTGAAGGTATTGACGATATTGGTCTGGCTGGCGCGGCCCAGTGCCAGTTCGGTCAGCATCAGGGGGATGCCCAGGAGAACCACGATAAACAGATAAATCAGCAGAAAAGAGCCTCCCCCGCCTTCATAGGCCCGGCCGGGAAATTTCCAGATATTGCCCAGACCGACGGCGGAGCCGGCTGCGGCAAGGATGAAACCCAGTTTGCTGCTCCATTGGGCACGTTTCTTTTCCATAGTGCATTTCCTCCCGAACATGATTTTTTAGAACCATTATACCGTGAACACTGTTTCCTGTCAAAAGACTGGCATGGGTCAAAAAAGCGGTTCCGCTTGGAACCGCTCAGCTGTCAGGCATCCAGTTTTACACTTGCCTCTTTCAGAAGATTGATAATGGGCAGATGCTGGGGACAGACGCTTTCGCACTGACCGCAGCCAATGCAGTCCCCTGCACGTCCATGCTGTGCGAGAAGGCCCTTGTAGAAATTCTTCGGGCGGAATTCCTCGTTATACAGCTTCATGGTATTGACGGCCCGGAAGACATCCGGGATGGCGATGTTCATGGGGCAGCCGTCCGTGCAGTAGCGGCAGGCGGTGCAGCCGATCAGCGGGACGTCCAGCATGATATCCCGGACGCGGAGGAGGAGTTCCTTCTCGTCATCGGTGAGAGGCGTGAAATGGGTGAAAGTGCCGATGTTGTCATCCATCTGCTCCGCGGTGCTCATGCCGGAGAGAATGGTCATGACCCCCGGCAGGGAGCCGACAAAGCGCAGGGCCCAGGAGGCGATGGAGCGGTCGGGCTGTTTTTCCTTCAGCATTTTTTCAAGGTCCGGACGCAGCGCGGCAAGGGTCCCGCCCTTGACCGGTTCCATGATAACCATGGGGATGCCGCGCCTGTTCAGGATCTCATACAGCTGGCCGGAGCAGACGACCGGGTTGTTCCAGTCGGCGTAATTCAGCTGAATCTGCACGAATTCCACTTCCGGATGCGCATCCAGTACCTGCTCAAGATAGGCGGGACTCCCGTGGAAGGAGAAGCCGAAATGACGGATCTTCCCCTCGGCCTTTTTTGCCAGACCCCAGTTGAAACAGTCGAGACGCTCATAGGTTTCCCCGTTTCCGCCGTCCTCAATGGAGTGGAGGAGATAGAAATCAAAATAGTCAACGCCGCAGCGCTCCAGCTGCTCGTTCAGGATGCGGTCCCGGTCATCCACGGTGGACATACACCAGGCCGGCAGCTTGGTGGCCAGCATAAAGCTGTCCCGGGGATAGCGGCTGGCAATGGCTTCCTTGACAATTTTCTCGGAATTGCCGCCGTGATAGACATAGGCGGTGTCAAAGTAGTTCATGCCGGCCTGCATGTACTTGTCTACCATCCGGCAGACGTGTTCAAGGTCGATTTTGCCGTTCTGTTCCGGCAAACGCATCAGGCCGAAACCGAGCTTTGGCATGCGGCTCAGATCAATACTCATGTGTGTTCCTCCCTGTTGGCAGAATGGAGTCTTTTGCCATTGACAAAGGGTCACACCGGCAAAAGACAGGATCGAATGATTCAATGATAGCAGATGTCTCGTTTTGGGACAATCTCGAATTTCCTGTTTTTGCGGCAGGGATGACGGAAAATCCATAAAGGCGCAAAAAGAGGAATGTTTTTTCATTGTTAGATGAGACAAATACCCGACTGGCTCCGGCCCGCCCGCCGGTTTTTCCCGGTTCGGCTTGATTATGGCAGGTGTTCCCTCTATAATGACGTGGCCGGACACTCCGTGTCCGTGCGGTCAGATGAGAGCAGCAGTGCCCCGGCAAAAGCGGCGGGCACTGGAAAAGATAAAGGATGGGAAAATGGACGAATGGCTTTATGATGCGTTCATCAGTTACAGTCATCGGGATCTCTATTGGGGAAAGTGGCTGCAGAGAAAGCTGGAGGGCTTTCCGCTGCCCCGGAAGATCCGCAAAGAGCGGGGCAGCCGGCAGCATCATCTGCGCGTGTTCAGAGACCAGACGGACCTGGCGGGTGTGGAGCTTCAGGGATCGCTGGAGCAGTCTCTCAGGCAGTCCCGCTGTCTGATCGTGATCTGCTCCACGGCCAGCGCCGGTTCCAAATGGGTCGGGGACGAGATTCGGTATTTCAAGTCCCTGGGCCGGGAGGACCGAATCATTCCCTTTGTCGTGGAAGGGGAGCCGGAGAGCGATTATCCGGAGCGGGAATGTTATCATCCGGAGCTGCGCAATATTCCGGAGAAGCACCTGCTGGGGGCCAATATCCTGGAACTGGGACGGAACAAGGCTTTTTTGCGCCTGACGGCGATTTTGCTGGATGTTCGCTTTGACCGTCTGGTCAACCGGGAACGCAAACGCATGCAGCGCCTGGCCGCCGGAATCGGCGGGTCAGCCGCCGCGGTGCTGGGGATTATCGGGATTCTGGCATGGCACAATGCCCGGATGGCAGATAAAAACCGGGACCTTTCCAAGGAGACGTACGGCGGCGCGCTGGTGGAAGCGGCACAGAATGAGGGCTTTACGGAGGGGGATATCGAATCCCTCCAGATTTCAGCGGAAGCCGGGAATCCCCTGGCCATGGTCTTCCTGGCGGACTGCTATCAGCACGGCAAAGGGATCGAGCAGAGCGTTGAAACAGCGTTTGACTGGTACCTGAAATCGGCGGAGGCCGGTGAGGTCCGGGGAATGCTGGAGACGGCGGCCTGTTATGCCCTGGGGCTGGGGACGGAAAAAGACGACGCGGCGGCATTTGACTGGTACCTGAAAGCGGCAGAAGCCGGCAGCCCGCAGGGGATGGTCAGTGTGGCCAACTTTTATCTCTCCGGAACCGGGACTCAAAAGGATCCGGCAAAGGCATTTGAGTATTACCTGCAGGCGGCAGAGCTTGGAAACCGGGATGCGATGCTGCCTCTGGCCAGCTGCTATCTGCTGGGAATCGGAACGGAGAAAAATGCTGAGGCAGCCTTTCACTGGATTTCGCAGCTGGCACAGCTGAACGATCCGGACGGCATGTACAATCTGGCGCTTCTCTATCAGCAGGGATACGGAACAGAGGAAAATCCGGAGGAGGCGTACCGGTGGTACCGGAAAGCGGCGGAGGCCGGGGACCCGCACGGGATGTATATGACGGCGTGGTGCATTGAGAATCATTACGGGGTCATGAGCCCGGCACTGGACTGGTATCTGCGCGCGGCGGAACTGGGACTTGAGGAGGCCCGGACGGAGGCTGACCGGATTCTGGCAGCCATGAACCAGGCGACGCCCTCCGAGGCAGCCGCAGCATCAACGGAGTCGGGACAGAGGGCACCGTGAGGGGCCTTTCCCGGCTCTTTTGCTGCGGCTTCGCGGGACTGACCGGAGGAAAATACCTTCTTTTCAAAGCACAGGCGATCCTGTATAATGGGCACCGCATGTTTTGGAACACAAACAAAATGAACATTACACGGTTTCCCTGAGTACTCAGGGCCGGAAAGGGCAAAGATATGGCTGGACGTAAAAAAGGCGCCGCGGGGAAAATCCTGCTGGTGCTGCTTGTGGCTGCGGCCGCGGCGGTGGGACTCTATCTGTACAAAAACAGACAGAGGTCTGAGGTAGACTATAAGGAAGAGACAGCTGTCATGGGAGATGTGCGTGTCACATACAGCTTTACGGGCGAGATCACGGCGCCGAATAAAGAGTCGGTCCGGGCTGAGGCGGCCGGAACCATCCGGGATGTCTATGTGGCGGCGAACCAGGTGATCACCAAGGGCCAGCGGCTGGTCCGCATGGAGGACGGGACGATCTATAAGTCGGACATCGCCGGTGAGGTCATTTCGCTGCCGGTGCATAAGGGGGATTATGTGGACAGCGATCAGGTGCTGGTCACGGTCTCGGATCTGGACCGGCTTGAGGTGGAAATATCCATTGATGAGTATGACGTGGATGCCGTGTCCCCGGGAATGCCGGTAGAGGTGACCGTGACCGCGCTTGACAAGGTCTGCCATGGGACAATTACGGCACTGAACAAGCAGGCGGATACCAGCGGGCAGATTGCCTATTTCAATGCAACCGTCCAGCTGGAAAATACACCAGGCATCCTGCCCGGCATGCAGGTGGAGGCGGTGCTGGTCAAGGCATCCGCAGAGAATGTGGTGATCGTTCATGCGCAGGCGCTGCAGTTTACCGAACGGAATGAGGCGTATGTCCTGCTTTCGGATGGACACGGCGGACAGACGATGCGGCAGGTGGACACCGGCCTGACAGATGGAATCGTGGTGGAAATCCGGAGCGGTCTGGCGGCCGGGGAAACGGTTCTGTATGTGGACCGCGACACCAGCTTTCAGGACCTGATGCGGGCCTTTGGTCAGCGCGGCGGGAACAGGAGTCGGTGAGCATGTCTACGTATTTTTCCATGCGTGATATCGTAAAGACGTATCATGTGGGCGAGGAGGACCAGATGGTGCTCAGACACGTCAATCTGGATATCAGCGAGGGGGAATTCCTCTCCATTCTGGGACCCTCCGGCTCCGGCAAGTCGACGATGATGAACATCATCGGGTGCCTGGATACGCCCACCTCAGGGGATTATATCCTCAAGGACCGGAATATCGGCCGGCTTGACCAGCACGAACTGGCGCAGATCCGCTGTCATGAAATCGGGTTTATTTTCCAGCAGTTTCAGCTCCTGCCGCGGCTGGATGCCATGGAAAACGTGGAGCTTCCCCTGATCTATGCGGGCATCGGGCGTGCCGAGCGGCAGAATCTGGCACGGAAAATGCTGGTCCGTGTGGGCCTCGGGGAAAGGATGCACCACTATCCCAATCAGCTCTCGGGCGGTCAGCAGCAGCGTGTCGCTATCGCAAGGGCGCTGGCCACCAACCCCACCCTTCTTCTGGCGGATGAACCCACCGGTGCCCTGGACCAGACGACGGGCCGTCAGGTCATGGAACTGTTCCATGAACTCAATGATGAGGGACGGACCGTCATTATGATTACGCACGACCTTTCCATTGCCCGACATGCCAGGCGCATTGTCAACATTCTGGACGGCGTGCTGAGTGAAGGGGTGTCGGAATATGATTAAAGCACAGCTTTCCATGTTCCGGGAAAATATCCGGATGTCCGTCACCAATATTCTCAGCAATAAGATGCGGACCTTTCTCACGATTCTCGGCATTATCATCGGCGTGGCGGCGGTCATTGCCATGATCACGACGGTCAGCGGCGTGGCGGGGGAGATTACCAGTCAGTTTGCTGCCATGGGAACGGGCAAATTCAGTGTGAGTGCCCCCGGGACACAGCTGCGTCCGGGCCTTACGGAGACGGACCTGAAACAACTGGGGGAGATTTCCAACGTTTCCGGCATTTCGGTTTCCCTGCAAAACGACATCATTGCCCGACACGGCGCTGAATGGTCGGATGAGGTGACGATGGAAGGCCGCAATACCGTTTATTTCCGCCATAATGACAACATGGTGGCAAGAGGCCGCGGGGTGAACATTCTGGATGAGGAACAGCGGTCCCGCGTGTGTCTGATTTCAACCGGCCTGCAAAAGCAGCTGTTTTACGGGCATGACCCGCTGGGACAGCAGCTGTCCCTGGACGGGCACACCTTTACCATCATCGGCGTTCTCTCGGATGAAAATGACAACGATGTCATGACGCAGGCCATGGGGAACAATGACAATGAGAAGATCATTGTGCCCTATACCACCGCCATGCGGATGAGCGGAACGGCTTATATCCAGAGTATCGAAATCTATGTCGAGGATACGCAGAAGCAGGAGGAGACCATTGACCGGGTCAAGGAAGTGCTCAAGCGAATCTACAACGGGCACGATGATGATACCTATACGGTCATCAACATGTCGGTGCTCATGGATTCGCTCAACAAGATTACCGGCATGATGACCACCATGCTGGCCGGCATTGCCGGAATTTCCCTGCTGGTGGGCGGCATTGGCATCATGAACATGATGCTGGTGTCCGTGACGGAGCGGACCATGGAAATCGGTCTGCGCAAGGCACTGGGGGCAGAGCCTTCCATGATTCAGATGCAGTTCCTGATTGAGGCGTTTATCCTTTCGACGCTGGGCGGCGCCATTGGGGCCGTGCTGGGCGTTGTGGTCTCCATGCTGCTGTGTAATGCCATGGACATTACGTTTGTGCTTTCCTGGAGCGCCATCGCTCTGGGCGTCGGGTTTTCGGCGCTGGTTGGACTTGTATTCGGATGGGCGCCGGCCCGCAAGGCCTCGGCACTCAATCCGATCGACGCCCTGCGTGCCGTGTAATCGGATGAGCGGCAAAGGAACAGATCTGGCCGAGAGAAAGTCGGACATCGGAAATGCACCGGTGCCAAAAAAGGCCAATTATGGGTTATGGAAAGAGGGAAAAGTGATGATGATCAGGCGGATAGTGTGTCTGCTGCTGGTGATTGCCGCCTTTGCGGCCGGGGCAGAGGCCGATACGATTTATATGGACGGGACCGCCAGGGCGGTTCGTACGGAGACGGTTCTGGCGCCGATCGGCGGAACCGTGAAGAGCATTGATGTACGGGTGGGGGATTCGGTTTCGGCCGGTACGCCCCTGATGACCCTCAAAACCGTGGTCACCTATGCGGACCAGCCCGGTCGGGTCGCTTTTTACGGGCGGCCGGGGGAGCGCAGCGAGGCGGTGACCGACCTTTACGGCGCAGTGGCGGTCATCGAGCCGGACAGCCGGTACCGGATTGAAACCTCAACCCTGAATGCCTATGACAACAATGAAAACAAAATGGTTCGCGCGGGCATCACGGTCTATCTGAGCGAGACCGAAGGGTCTCCGAAGGCAACGGGAATCGGCCAGGTGTACGATGTGGACGGCCGGAATTTCAAGGTTCGTGTCCTTCAGGGGGACTTTGAACTGGGGGATACAGTGAATATTTATCAGACGGAAAACCATGACTATACCACACGCATTGGCCGCGGGGACATCCAGCGGACGGATGCCATTCTTTACGCCGGTGAGGGCAGCATTGTCTCGCTTCTGGCAGAGGATGGCGCGCATGTGGAAAAGGGAGATCCGCTGTTTGAGACACTGGATGGGACCTTTGATGGCCTGACCTCCACCGGCAATACGATTCCCGCCACAACGGAGGGCATTGTTTCCCGGATTGCCATTGAGCAGGGAGATCATCTGGACAACCGGCAGACCGTCGCGGAAATCTGGCCGGTCGATTCCATGCGGATAGTGGCCAGTGTCCAGGAATCGGACCTGAACGTGGTCAATGCCGGTGATGCTGTGGAAATTGAATTTGATGCCTTCCCGGGCAATTGGATTAAGGGAACCGTGGAAAAGATTGCCTCAAGTGCCCTTTCGGAGGAGAACAGCAAAACCGCGGAATATGAGGTGATCATTGCCTTTGAAACCGAACTGCCGGTTCGCTTTGGCATGCATGCCCAGGTGCGGACAGAGCAGTGAAGGAGCGCGGCAAAGGCCAAAGTGCCTTCGAATCAGATTGAAATGGGCAGATTGCCGGAATCAGGGGATTGAAGTTGTCTGAAAATGGCGTATAATGAAAGCATACAGGAGCGGCACTGTGCCGTTCAGGCAAATGACCTTGAGGCCTGCAAAGAAGATCCAGTGCAGGCAAATGAATTTGTAAGGAGGAAGTAACGTGAAAAAGAATATTTGGCTCGCTCTGTTCCTCGTTTTTACGCTGACCGTATTTGCAGCATTTGCAGAGTCGGAGCAGACCGATCAGGGAAAGGCTTTTGATGATGTCTGGGTTGGCCACGGTTATCACCTGGATGTCTATTCCGAGGAGGGCGGTTACGTCGTAGAGGTGGAAAAGCTGGATAACGAGAAGACCGGTGAAGGGTTTATCTGGGAGTACAAGCTGAACCTCGTCGGCGATAAGCTGGTCAGCGTGGTTGCACTGAAGTGGCCGGCAAAATTTGAAAATGATGAGATCCTTGAGGGAGACAAGCCCTACTATGACAACGGTGCGGCGGAGTTTACCATCAATGAACAGGGGCAGCTGGTGTGGGATGATATGAGGGAGCATGTGGCGGATGGCTTGACCTTTACGCCCATCGGCCGCTTTGAGGGAACCTGGCCGGGCGTCAACGCATCGGCGGATATCACCTGGGCGGAGGATCACTATACCATCTATCTGGATGTTCCCGGCGAGGGAAACAAGGTAGAGTCCTACATGTACAACGGCACGTACAACAGGGAAAACAAGTCCCTGGAGGCGGTGGGAACCTGTGATGTCATCACGTATGTCGACAATGAGGAAACCGAAAGGGTAACCGGTGAGGAATCGGTTGAGGCGGTCTTTACCATCAATGACCAGTATCGTCTGGTTTGGGAAAACCACCGTCCCGGCGGTGTGCCTGAGTTTGTCTTTGATAATCCCTACGAGGTGCTGGCTGACTCCAACGGCTGAGTCCGGCAAGTGCCTGACAGCGGCAGGAGCAGATGCTCCTGCCGCAAAACAAATGGAGATGCTGACTGTGAATCTTTTTGCTTCTGCCCTGGCTGAGGGCACGGTCCAGCAGAATCTGACCCCGGATGAAGCGGCAGCAGTTGGAGCGATTCTGGGCATTGGAATCGGCGCAACCGCGATGGTGATGGTCCTGCTGTTTATCCTGCAGGTGATTGCTGACTGGAAGATTTTTTCAAAAGCCGGCGTGGCCGGCTGGAAATCGCTGATTCCGTTCTACAATGTCATCGTGGAATATGGGATTTCCTGGAACACGACGATGGGCATCGTTTCCGTGGCCTGCGGATTTTGTACGGCGCTGTTGAATCTGTGGTCAGATACCCCGAACTGGCAGGTGCTTCTCTTCTTTATTGTGGCCATTGTCGCCTTTGTTCTTCATATCATCCAGTCCCTGAAACTGTCAAAGTGCTTTGGAAAGGGAACCGGATTTGGCATTTTCCTGATTCTGTGCGGACCGATCGCGCGTCTCGTGCTGGGTCTGGGCAAGGTCCGGTACATCGGGAAACAGTAAAGACTTTCTGAAAGGAACAAAAAAAACAGGCGTCCGGTACGGCATTTAACTGTACCGGGCGTCTGTTTCTTTAAATTCGGCAGGAACTGTTCAGTCGCTGCTTGGCTGCTTGATCCGACGGACGCCGACAATGATTTTTTCGCCGTCATTTTCATGGACAAGAACGGCCCGCAGAATCGTCGGACAGGGAACGCCGTTCATCATCAGACGATAGCGGAGGTCGAAGCTGCCTTTTTTGCGGATGGCATCAAGCACATTTTCACGGGTAAACTGACGGATGAAGGCCGGCTGATCGTCCGGATGGATGACGGAGAGACTGTTCCGGCGCGATTCTTCAAAGAAGTGATCGCCTGTCTTTCCGATGCCCAGTTTCTGATAGTCGGCCGTGGAATTGAATTCGATGTACCGCTCGCTGTCAGGGTCAACGGTGTAAAAGGCAAACAGCCCGTCAATGAGGGCAATCATCCGGCCATATGACTGGATTTCCTGGTGCATCCGGTCATTGTCCGCTTTCTGTTTCATCTGCGCGTCAATAATGCTGATGCCGATGACGATATGCTGCTTATCCGGCAGGGGATAGACGATTTTCTGCGCGACATACATTGGCACGCCGGTGTCCACGAGACGATAAACCAGGGAAAAGAATCCCTGCTGTTCCAGTGTTTCAAGAATGTGCTTCCTGGTGAATGCCTTAAAGAACATCTCCCGGTCTTCCTCATAGACGCGGCTGCTGACCCGCTGGCGGATGTTCCCGAAGAATTCCGTTCCGTGACGCTCCAGGGCCAGCTCTTCCGCACCGATGGCAGAGGAATACTCGATGTACTGGTCATTCTGAAGATCCACGTAGTAGATGTGATAATAGTCCGTCGCCAGTGCACGGGCGATGCTGGAGTAGGTTGCATCCTGCATCTTTTCGTTGATGGAAAGAATGGCGATGACAAACGCGCTGGTATTGGCAGCGGGGTTATGGGCAATGCAGCGGATGAAGGCGTGGAGGAAAGAGCCGTCCGGCATCTGGTCATCAAAGAGAATGGGCTCGCTGTTTTTGCGGCATTCCCTGAGAGAACGCAGCAGGATGGAATCGGCGGGAAACGGGAACGGAACAAAATCGAAAGAAGAGGCGAGCACATCAAAATGGAAGAACCGGGTATTCATATGGCGGAAGGCGGTATTGGTGCGCGTATAACGCAGCGTGTCATCCTGCATTTCCAGAATGGCCATGGGGAAGGTATCAAAGAAGTTGAGGAAGGCATCCCTGCCGCTGCCGGTATTTGAGATGGCGTTCAGGTCGAACAGGTCGACGCGTCCGAGAATTTCAAAGTAGGCCGATTCCGACGGATTTTCATAGTCGAGATGAACGGCTTCCTTGCTCTTTTCCAGGAAGACATCAAAGGAAACCGGCCTGGAGAAATAGTATCCCTGCAGTTTGGAGCAGCCGATTTCACGCAGAAAATGGACCTGCTCCTGTGTTTCAACGCCTTCGCAGACCGTATCAATCTGGAGGCTGGTGGCCATTCGGACCAGCTGCGTCAGGATGATTTTCCCGTTTTCTCCTTCGTTCAGCCGCTTCATGAAGCCCATGTCGAATTTGATGAGATCAAAACGAATACTCTGCAGAACATCCAGTGAAGAGTAGCCGGAACCGAAATCATCCATCCAGACCGGGAACCCAAGGGCCTGGAAACGCATGATCTGTTCCTTCATGAATTCAAAATTGCTGCCGAGGGTACTCTCGGTGATCTCGACGGTAATCATTTCCGGACGGAGACCGGCTGCGTCGACACGGCGCCGGACTTCCTCGACAATATCACAGGATTCAAAGTCGGAACGCGACAGATTGATGGACTGGGGAACCAGGTACATGCCCAGCTCCGACTGTCTCCGGATCTTGAGGAGCACCTGTTCAAGAACGTAAAGATCCAGACGATAGATCAGGCCGGCTTCCTCCAGCACGGGAATGAAATCGATGGGGGAAAGGAGACCGTGAACCGGATCAATCCACCGGCAAAGGGCTTCATCATCGCAGATCTTGCCGCTCACGGCCCGCACGATGGGCTGATAATACACCTGTATCCAGTGTTCACGGATGGCGCGGTCCAGATTGGTGATGATGTATTGCCGCCATTCCGCACTTTTCTGCATTTCGGGCGTGTAGTAGTTAAAGCGGGAGGTGTAGGAGTTGCGAAGACTGTCGCAGGCGGTTTTGGCGTGATCGCAGGCTGTACTGGGCGCAATCTCCTCCGCGTCTTCCAGGTAGATCCCAACGCGCACCGGAAGGGTAAGCCCGTTATTCAGTTTCAGGGCATCATCAAACAGCCGGTTCAGCCGGGCCTCAAGGTCCCGGGCTTCTGTGAAGATCACGAAGTGGTCCGATCCAAACCGGCAGCAGCAGTCATTGCCGAACATCCCGGAAAGCAGTGCGGAAAAGGCACACAGAAGGCGGTCGCCCTCGGCAAACCCATATTTGCGGTTGAAAAACTTCATTCCGCACAGGTCCATATAGAGGATAGCAGTCTGACGGCCGTTCTTCAGGAGTGCCGCTCTTCCGGCTTCGGCCAGTTCGAAGAAATAGGTCATGCCGGGCAGGCCGGTCAGGTGGTCATACCGGCTGGAACGGGCAGTACTTTCTTTCTGTCGGCTGTGGAGGAGAAGAGACGGGAGATCCGCTTCCTGGTCCGCGCCATCTCCGCTCCAGAGTCCCTCATCCGTAAAGGTGATGGACAAAAGATCAAGACCTGTATCCGATGCGATGCGTTCCCCGGAGGCACGAATGACATGGTACGCGGAGTCAGATGGCTTTCGGGCACGGAAGAGCACATTGAACGGGCGGTCATTGGCATTAAAGCGGGAAAAGGCCAGAGAGATTTCGGCAATATCATGGGGATGGGTATATCTGTACAGGTCCTGACGGCTGCAGGCCAGGGCGCTTTCCTTATCAGCAAATCCGAAAAGGCTGAGGTATCCGTCGGACAGCAGGAATGCTTCCGGCGGACGGTCCTTGCAGAGCTGCCAGAGAGCCAGGGGTATGGGAAGATGCTCAAGCAGGGCGAGCTCTTCGGATGAATAGGCGTTGTTTTTCATGTGAATCTCCAGAGAACAGAGAAATTAGGGACAGTTCAGGAAATATCCCCGATGCGGATGGATAGATCCTGAAAATGGAAATTTCTGACATTATAGAGGAAAGCTCAGGCCGAGTGCAAGCAAAACCGAACGTTTTCGGCAGCAGGGATGGGACTTGCATAACGCCGTATGCGGCCGTATAATTGAAATCAGTCGATTAACCCCCACATAATGCGGGACGGATGGAATCTGCTTGTTCAGGAAAAAAATAAGGCGCTCCTGTGGTGCGCATTAGCTGAAAAGCCAGAGGCGCAGGAGGAACGGCTGGCATGATTATGTGCTGCCTGGATCTTCCTGTCAATACTCCGGGAAATTTTCCCGGTGTTGATCCCCCCATTTTCCAAATGACCAGGTTAAGATTCATGAGGAGATGAAATGAAGCTCTCGTATAACAGGAAATCCGCTGATCCGATTTACTACATTCAAAAAGGATACCGCATCGGGAAGAAAACGACGACCAAAACCATTGCACGAATTGGAAAATATTCAGAGCTGCTGAATATTACAGATGATCCGCTGGCGTATGCGCAAAAGAAACTTGAAGAGATGAAGGCGGAGGAAAAGGACCAGACCTCTGTCGGGGTTGAAGTGGATTTTGAGATGAAGGTTCCGCTAACAGATGAACCAGCTTCCCGGATGACTCAGATGAATATCGGCCATTTCTATCTGCAGTACGTCTACCAGCAGCTTTCTCTGGATACGTTCTTTAAAAAGGTCACAGTGGATGGAAGGCCATCCTTTGACTGCAATCAGATCAACCGCTTTACCGTGACAGATCTTGCTCTGTCAGCAGCCTCAGGGCCGGCAGCGGGCGGGCCGGTTTCGAATTATTACGGGAAACCGGACATTCCGGTTCAGCACTTGTCATGCTTCCTGGACATCCTTGCAGGAAACGCCGACCGCTATATCGAGCATCTGCTTGAGAAAAGCAGCAAACTTGTCGCCCGGAATCCTTCTGTTTGCTTTTTTGACTGCAGCCGTTTCTGCTTCGCAAATAAAGAGGAGGATTATCCGGATCCGGTTACAGGGGAAGGATTGGGCGGATACGGGCCTGGAAGTGCCTCAGATCCGAATCCCGCTGCGGATATGGGACTGTTCATGGATTCAGAGGGCATCCCTGTTTCAATGGTGATCGGCTCGGGAAAAGCAGGTAACCCTATTGCAGGCGTTCCGGGCGGGAAGAAACTGAAAAAGCTGATCGGCAAAAATGAATTCATCTATTGCGGGGATGCGGGGGCCGGCTTCTCAAACATCCGTTTATTCCATGAACTCGGCGGAAAAGCTTTTGCTGTCACTCAGCCTGTCAATGAACTGCCCGGCAGCATGAAGGACAGGATCATGGAGGATCAAAACTACCGGCTGCTCTCAGACAACAAACGGACTATTCTCAGCCGTTTGAAGAGCCGTGATCATCAGGACGGGGCGAATGATCCTTTTGATTTGGACAGGGCGTACAAAGTGCTTCCCGGCGATTCTCTGATCATTCCGGGCTTATCGGATGACAAACCAGCGGGTTCCGGGAAACAGAAAAAGGATAACAGCAAAGCAGCATCGGCTCAGTATGTCATGGTTCTGTATTCGAGAGAATTCTGCGAATATCAGCGCGCTGTTCGGAACAGACGGATCGAATCTGCCAGGGCATATCTTCACCGGCCAGATCCCGGCGCAATTGAAAAAGCGCCGGATGAGGTGAAGCGTTATCTAAAGTGCGTTCCATCCCCAAAATCAGGTGATTACATACTGGACGAGGAGCGAATCAGGGACGAAGAACAGGTTGACGGATTTGCCGGAGTGGCGACCAACCTTCCCATACTGGATGACAGCGGGGAGCCGATTCACGCTGAGGTATGCCGCATCATGGAACTGCTAGAACAGCGGAAACAGATTGCAGGCGGTTTCCACATACTCAGCCGTTATTTCCGCATTCAGCCTTTCGCCTCAGCCGGGAATCATTTCACAGCGCACTGCCTGACAGGCTTTACGGCTCTTCTGCTCGTTCGTCTGCTTGAAAAAGAGCTGAACAGCAGAGATGAACATTTTACGGCGGCTGAAATTCTTGCGACGCTGCAAAACATGAATGTCGCAGAGGCCAGAGGTTTATACTACATGTCTTTGTATAACGAAGGAGGGGTTCTCAAAGCGCTGGAACGATATGCCAATCTTCAGCTGGACAGGATGTATTACCTGCCGAAGACACTCAACAAAATCGTTCGCAGCATCCGATAAAACACATTTTACGCTGATCCCTCCGAATCAGAATGAACAGAAGGAGGGGCAGCTGCAAGGCCGGAGGAAATCCTGTTTTCAGGGCATCTCCGGTCGGTGTCGGCCCGGGACTGGTCCGAGGTCAAAAGAAAAAAGCAAGGAGAAAACAATGAAATACGGAGAGTCCACATTTGATATTCTTTATCTGCTGTTTGCCATTATCAGCGGAATTCAGATCCTGAGCAGGGCAGGAAACCGGACGGAACGGAAAATGGGCCTGGCGACGCTGATTCTGGGATGCGGCGATGCGTTCCACCTGGTTCCGCGGGTGCTTAACTATTTCATCACGGCAGATTTCACCGCAGCGCTGGGCATCGGGAAACTGGTCACCTCCATTACGATGACCGTTTTCTATGTCCTGATGTATCAGATTTATCTCGGCCGATATCAGCTGACGGAGAAACGGAATACAACGCTGGCGGTCATGGTTCTGGCCGCGGTTCGGGTTTTCCTGTGTCTCTGCCCGCAGAACGGCTGGCTGACCAACAGCGGTAGCGTTCTTTGGGGCGTGATCCGGAACGTGCCGTTTATTGCCCTGGGGGCCATCATCTGCTGGCTGTACTATACCCGGCGTCAGGCGGACAAACTGTTTGCCCCGGTATGGATCTACATCCTGCTGTCGTTCCTCTTCTATATTCCGGTTGCGGTGGGGGCCAGTATCGTTCCCATGCTTGGCATGCTGATGCTCCCCAAGACGATCTGCTATATTCTTCTGATCTGGGTATTCCGCAAAGCCGTGTTCGGGCAGAAAAAATAAGTACAGGATTCAAAAAAAGAGGTTCTCTGCAAAGACAGAGAACCTCTTTTTGTCAATGGGCAGAGAAAAACGCGGCGGTGAACGCCGGACGCGTTCGTTTTTTCGGCCCGGACAGATGAACAGGCAGGCAATGAGCGGTCTTCCGATCCCCAAAAGAATAAAAAAACAGAGCCGTCAGGCTCTTTGGATGTCGGCAGTTCATTCTTGACCAGAATACGCTCCATGGGAACTTCCAGAATCTGGCTTAAGGCCAACAGATTGTCCACCGAAGGAAGAGAGGCTCCTGACTGCCATTTGTAAATGGCCTGGGGAGCTTCGAAACCGAAAAACTCCTGGAGATCCTTCACGGACAGTCCGCGGGACTTGCGCAGTCGCTGGATGTTCATGCCGGTAGCACTGAGGTTAATCGTCGGGAAAACAAAAGCTTTCATAAAACAACCTCCCTGCCTAATATGTACTTTTCAAATAGCGACAAGTAGGCCTAATTATACGGATGAAATCAGATCTGTCAAGAGAGAATTGTACGCTGTATGGTGGAATCTGTCAGAAAACCAGGCAGAAACGAAAGAACGCACTCAGCTCCTTCATTCATACTGTCAATCCCCGTTCTCACAGGAATCACATTTTCCCGCCCGTTGCCTCCAGACTCCGCCGGGTGATCAGCACTTGGTCCCCGTGCACTCCAGCGTGTCCGCATCAAAGAATGCTTTGCAGCAGTCTGGGCGGCAGCCCCAAACCGTTATCCGGTCGTATTCGGCGTTTACCGGAAGACGCGGAATGGAGAGAGAGGAATCACTATTCCCACGTTCACTGCGCGAACGGAAGAGAAGAAAGGACGAACATAATGAATCGCCGAATCCTGACGGAGCTGTAACACCGCCCTGCCTGATAACGGAACCTCTTGTGATTTCCCTGAATGTCGATGATAACCGTTTCGGTTGTTAGGCGTTTATCTTACGGAAAGTTCATTTTTCCTCTATCTTTTCTGTAGCTGGAATATGGGCTATGAGGCCTGGGAGCACTGAGGTGAGGTTCTGTATCATGCCGATTCCATCTACAATGTCAACGGCGAGAGCATGACCCTGGGCGAGTACCAGATGACCCAGAATGTGTCTCTTAAGAAAATGGACATCCAGATGGGCAGCTTCAATAACATGATCCTTGTCGATGACTGGATGGTGATCCAGTACGACATTATTACCACCAACCCTGCGACAGGCGAGGCGAAGAAGGGCACGACCATGGAATTTGCCCGTTTTGGCGATTATGGTGAGCTTGGCGCAAAGGTGGACGAGGGCTGGGGCGGTTCACGCAACGACAGCTATACCGGTCTGCTCAGCTTTCTGACTGACGAGGAAAAAGCCGCTCAGAATGCGTTCATGCAGGAGATCATTGATACACAGCTGCCGGAGACGGATGATCTGGAGGCAAAATATCCCGTCGTGTATCCGACCACCATTGATACAGAACTTGGACAGAAGATGAAAAAGCCATTCTGCAGGATTTTGAGGCCTGGAATGAGGAATATGATGCCTGGAGCGAGTGGGCGGATACCTTCTATACCGCCTATGATCTGCGCGGTGAGGTGTATGATGTGATCGGACTGAAGACGGCCTTAAAAAACAGCCTTGATTCCGTCAGACGCGTGCGCATCAACAACATCCTCATCAGTGAGGACTGGGCTGCCGTTCATTTCTACACCGTGGAAACCGATGCGGAAAATCATAAGGATGCTTTCAATCACATGCAGTTCCTCCATTTCGTCGAGGACGGCGACGGCGTAAAAGTCGATATGTGCTGGGCAAAGTAATCTACGAAAAGACCGGACACGGCGTGTATATGTCGACGGGTCAGGTGATGAGCAGAAAAGGCCCTGCATTTGAGCGGACATTGGCTCAAAAAGAGTGCTGTCATTCCGGAACATGGAATGACAGCACTCTTTCTTTTTTGAATGTCGGGAGCATCGGATCTTTCGCACATGACCTGTCAGTGAACGGTTACGGTTTATCTGCTTTTTTTCTTTCGCAGACAGAGAAAACGAATGAGGAATACAAGTGCAGGAATGACGATCAGGATCCCTCCGACCTGAATGAGGAGCAGATTCGGATAGGGAACGTTCCCGACAATCGAGCCGGTATACTGAATCAGATCGCCCACCTGCGGGATGGTCTCAGGATCGGGAACACGGTAATAGACCGTTACAATATCATTCGAGTTGTCCTGACGTACTTTGACATCGGCGGAATAATGGTAACGGGAAGAATTTCGTCTCCTCATTCCGCTGCGGCGTCTAACCTGCGTAATGCGCCCGCGAGAGACGACGGTGCCGGAATCGTGCGGTTTCACCAGTGAGAACAGAATCAAAAAACAGCCCAGCACAGCAGATACAATCAGGAGCGAACGAAAAATCGCCCAGTTAGATGACGATGCACGTTTTTGCGGTTGGCTCATTGAATGACCTCCCCTCATCATATGGCACTGCTATTGTTTCCTGAAACGGATTATAGAAAGCCGGAGAATAATTGTCAATGCGGGCCGAAAGAATCGGAAAAGAGTCTTTCAACTGACAGGTGAATGCGATTTTCCATCGGCTGTGATATACTTCCCGGACTGAAAGGGAGGCGATGCGGATGTTGTTTGTTGAAGTGGCTGTTTCCTGTGTGTTGATTCTGGTGACCTTTTTGCTGAATTTCACCCTTCCGTCCATTCCGGCCGACGCGGTTCCCCGACTGTTCCTGCTGGTCAGCAACTGCCTGTGGATCACGCTGATTCTCTTTCTGGGCGGCAGGATGAGGGCAAGAGACCGGATGCAGAACGTGAAAAGCGGGTCAGGACTGGTGCTGCATGCCAGAAAGTGCCGCCAGCGGACGGTCATCAACGCGTATGTGCAGGAGGAAGAGCGCGAATTTCTGGTGGATAATGTAACGGAGGACTGTCTGCAGGCAGTTAAGGATTTCCTGAAGATGCAGATGAAGGGAATGGAAAAGGGCATGGGCGTTCAGTGGAAAGACGACAGAATCGGGAAGACCTATCAGTTGGTCCTCATGGAGATGGACGATGACGATGAGGACAGATGGAAAGAAGGCGTTGACTGCAGCAGGCTGGACATCTAGCCCGGGGCAGGAACCGCACAATAGCCCGCCGATTAACGGCGGGCTATTATGCATAGGGGTGTCTGAAGGTGCGCTGTCCCGGAAAGAACAGTCTCTGGGCTCCTTGCCTGTCAGGCAAATGAAATATCTTTTTGATAAAAAATCAGAAAAATGTACTTTTTTAAGGTTCGTTAAAGGATTGGAGAATAAAATAGCCCTTGTTCGAAAGGAATAACACCGTTTCCGGACGGTTTGCGCATACAAG
Source organism: Christensenella sp. UBA4263 (assembly GCA_002395225.1). GTDB lineage: Bacteria > Bacillota > Clostridia > Christensenellales > Aristaeellaceae > Ventricola. The sequence goes on along the minus strand of DGWH01000004.1, from coordinate 27,119 downwards.
GGAGGTTTGCATGATGAGAAAAGCTTTTGTGATTCTGACAGCCTTCATCTTTTTGTTTACGGCTGCGATATCGGGGCTGGCAGAGGGAAATACACCGCCGGCACCGCCTGAGGGCGGAATGGGACCGGGCCAGGGACCGGACGGGAACCCGGGGAATCCGCCGGATGGAATGCCGGGCGGCGGATTCGGAGGGGGAACACCTCCGGGAGGAAAAACGGCCGATTTTACCTATACGGCGGCGGTGGAAATTACGGAGGCTGCCGAACAGAGCGGGCAGACCTATACCTCTGACACGGCGGATGAGAGTGCTCTGATCATCAACACGGATGAAAGCGTTACCATTGAGCAGCCGGTCGTGACCAAGACAGGCGATTCAAACGGCGGCGACAACTGCAACTTCTACGGTCTGAATGCGGCTGTCCTGGCAATGGGCGGCGCGAATGTGACAATCCGCGGCGGCGAAATCACATCGGATGCCAGCGGCGCCAACGGTGTTTTCTCTTATGGCGGCAACGGCGCGCAGAACGGAGGCGAGGGAGACGGGACAACCGTGACCCTGTCGGATGTGACGATTACGACCACGGGCAACGGTTCCGGCGGCATCATGACCACCGGCGGCGGGGTAACCTATGCCAGCAACCTGACGGTGACCACATCCGGCGGCTCTTCCGCACCGATCCGGACAGACCGGGGCGGCGGAACTGTTGTCGTGGACGGCGGAACGTATACATCAAACGGACTCGGTTCACCGGCGATCTACTCCACCGCGGACATTACGGTTAAGAATGCGGAACTGATTTCCAATCTCTCAGAGGGCGTCTGTATTGAAGGAAAGAACTCCATCATGCTGGAGAACTGCAGCCTGACGGCAAACAATACGCGCTGCAACGGGAATGCCACCTTTTATGACAGCATTATGATCTATCAGTCGATGAGCGGTGATGCAGACAGCGGAACGTCTTCCTTTACCATGACGGGCGGCACACTGACCAGCAAAAACGGTCATATCTTCCATGTGACCAATACCAGCGCGGTCATCAGCCTGAGCGGCGTGGAACTGGTGAATGAGGATGCGGGAAATGTCCTGATCTCTGTCTGTGATGACGGCTGGATCGGCGCCCAGAATGTGGCTGTGCTAAGTGCGGATGCACAGACGCTGGAGGGAGCTGTTCTGGTTGGCAGCAACTCGGAGCTGACGCTGAATCTGACGAACGGTTCCTCGCTGACCGGTTATGTGAGCGGGTCCATCGTCAATGCGAACGGAACAGAGGTGTCCAGCGAAGCAGGAACCGTCAAGGTGGTTCTTGATGCCAACAGCACCTGGACGCTGACGGGTGACAGCTATGTGACCGCTTTTGACGGGGATCTGGCCAATGTCAACCTGAACGGATTTTCTCTTTATGTCGGAGGCACGGCCGTTACGAAGTAATCCGCGGCCTCATATATCGTTTCCCAGTGAACAAAACCCTTCCGGACAATGCCGGAAGGGTTTTGTATGTCAGAAAACAGACGGGAAACTGTCAGCGATGCTTCCGCATGTATTCCACGGTTTTGTACAGGGTTTCACCGTGGAAGATCTTGTCAAGGTTATCGGCGAAGTTGAGGCCATACCGGCTGCCGAGGCGCCTCAGCTCGGCAGCGGTTTGCTGCTGTTCCGCCTGTCTGGCGTCGGGGAGGAAATCATCAAAGGTGAGCTGCCTGCCGCTTTCGCCGGTGAGATGATAGATGCCTGTGCCGATCAGCCGGACCGGCTGATGGCGGATCTGTTCGAGGAGGGAAACGGCTTCCTGATAAATCACCGCGGCTGACCGGGTTGACCGGGTCAGCCTGGACCTGGTAATGGACTTCATGTCCGCGTAGGTAATTTTGAGCGAGACCCCTTCGCCGTAAAGCCCGACACGGGCGGCCCGGCGCTCGACGCTCAGGGCCAGGAGAAAAAGAACATCCCGGAGGAAATCGAAGTCATCCACGTCCTTCTGGAACGTGAGTTCCCGGGAGATGGATTTGGCATCCTCCGGCCGGTAGGCGGTGACTCTGCGGTTGTCCTCCCCCAGTGCCTGCTGGACAATCCACTGACCCTGCTTGCCCAGCAGCCGGATCACCTCCTCCGGCCGTTCATGAATGTTCCGGACCGTTCGGATGCCGGCACGGGTCAGTTTTTCCGCGGTCTTTTTGCCGACGGTATACAGGACCTGCACGGGACGGTCAATGATCAGGCGGACGAAGGCTTCTTTTGTGGGAATTTCGAAGTATCCGTCCGGTTTCTTTTCCTCGGAGGCGGTTTTGGCCGCCGTTTTGGAGTAGGCGATGCCGACGGAACAGGTGAGGTGCAGTTCCTCCCGTGTCCGCCGCTTGATGGCCTGTGCAAATTCACAGGCAGTGTCCCATGTCCGGGCGGTTTCGGTGACATCCAGATAGGCCTCATCCAATGCAATAGTTTCGGATGCGGAGGCGTAGGTGTTCCAGATGTCGTGCAGCTGCGCAGAGACCGACCGGTATTTTTCAAAGTTCGGATGCATGTAAATGCCGCCCGGACAGAGGCGGTAGGCATCCTTGATATTCATGGCCGAGTGAACGCCGAATTTGCGGGCCTCATAGCTGCAGGTTGCCACCACGCCCCGTTCCTGCGGGAGAGAACCGATGATCAGCGGTTTCCCTTTGAGCGCGGGATTATCCCGGATTTCCACGGAGGCATAGAAGGCGTCCATATCGACATGGATGATGATCTGATTCACGGTACAAGGACTCCTTTGCAGGCCTCACTGTTGAGCATTTGCCGGATCAGCATTGCATGAGGCGTGGATTTGACATAACTGTCGCTGCGCGACAGGGCCGTTCCTTTGTGAGCCTCAATGTTGGTCCCTTGCCGGACCAGCATTGCATGAGGCCTGGATTTGACGTAACTGTCGCTTCGCGACAGGGCCGCTTTCAGGCAAGTCCCAGAATGCCCAGAAGCAGACTCAGAAGTCCGCAGGCAATCATGACGAAAATAGGATTCCATTTGAAGCGGCGCAGAGCAAAAATGGCCGGGATGAACAGGGCGACACCGATCCAGTTCACAGAGGACAGGTGAATGGCGCGGCTGCCGAAAATGACCTGAAGGAGCATGTTGAGGCCGGCAGAGGCGATGAGGGCAACGACGGCCGGCCGCAGACTGGAAAGGATGCTCTGAAGCAGGGGCAAAGTGCGGTATTTCCGGTAAACCCAGGCCAGGAGGGAAACAAGAATCAGAGAGGGAAAGATGCATCCAAGTGTGGCGCATATGACACCCGGAATCCCGGCAACCTGAAGACCCACAAAGGTTGCACCGTTGATGGCGATTGGTCCCGGGGTCATTTCGGCAATGGTGGCCAGATCCAGAAACTGTGATTCGGTCAGCCAGCCATGCAGAATGACCGTCTGGTATCGGATGAGCGGAATGGCCACGTATCCGCCGCCGATGGAAAACAGGCCGATCTGCAGAAAACTCAGGAACAATTCAATCAGATTCATGCCGGTCCTCCCTGTCATTCGGATCTTTTTTCAGGCGGAGGAGCGGGGGGACCGGTCCGGATTTATCCAGAAGCGCCATGAAAATGCCGATGAGGGCGGCACAGAGGATGATGACAATAACGTTGATCCGGAAGAAAAAGGTCGCCGCAAAAGCAGCCGCCATAATGAAAAGATGAACCGTGTTCTTTTTCTGCAGTACGCTGTTTCCCATGCTGATGGAGACATCCAGGATGATGGCGGCGACGCCGCTCTGCATGCCTTTCAGGACAAGGGCGATATAACGGTTTTCTGCAAACAGACGGTAAAAGACGGAGACCAGTGAGAGGATCAGCATGGGCGGGAGAATGGTGCCCAGGACCGCACAAAGCATTCCGGGCATGCCGGCAACTTTCCATCCCACCAGGATGGAGGCATTGACTGCAATGGCCCCTGGTGCAGACTGTGCAAGAGCAGTCATGTCCAGCATTTCCTGCTCATCCAGCCAGTGCAGTTCATCCACAAACTTTCGTTTCATAAAGGTGACGATGACAAATCCGCCGCCGAACGTAAAGGCACTGATATAGAACATGGACAGGAACAGGGTAAAAAGCGTTTGGGTTTTTCCTTGCTTCACGGTTATTTCTCTTTTCTATCTTAAATGTCTCAGATTTGGTCATATGCCTGAACAGCGTTTTCCATGCCCGGACTTGTCGCCCTGTCGCTGCGTGGCAGGACCAGTTTACAGACCTCAGATTTGGTCGTATGCCTGAGCAGCGTTTTCCATGCCCGGACTTGTCATCCTGTCGCTGTGCGGCAGGGCCAGTTTACAGGTCATAACCCTGGTCATTTGCCGAAGGGACTTTGCCTGAGGATTGATTTTTGCAAACTGTCGCTTCGCGGCAGAGCCAGGGTGAAACGGAAATAAAATAGCACAACTGTTTCTGAAATTCAACCAGGGAAAGGAACGGGTGCGCCCGGGTCAAAAGAGCCGGTTTTGAATCAAGTATTGTTCCTGTTGAGGACGGGGAAAATAGTGTATAATTGACGCAGGCTTTCAGTTTGACAAGAAAGGGGGAGACTTTTGAAACAGTATATCGTAGACGCGTTTACAGACCGTCCTTTTGCAGGGAATCCGGCAGCGGTCTGTGTGATGGATAGATGGCCCAAAGAGACGGCCATGATGCAGCTGGCCATGGAAAATAACCTGTCTGAAACAGCTTTTGTCGTGAAGGAGAAAGAGGGATACCGGCTCCGCTGGTTTACGCCGGGAACGGAGGTGAAGCTGTGCGGGCATGCCACTTTGGCCGCCTCTTATGTGATTCTGAATTTCTATGAACCCGGGGCCGATGAGGTCCGGTTCAATACCCTGAGCGGAATGCTGACGATCCGGAAAAACGGGACGCTGTATGAGATGGATTTCCCCACGTACGAGCTGACTGAAATACCGGTTACAGATGCAATGGAGCAGGCGTTCGGAATCCGTCCGGTCAGGGCACTGCTGGGCCTTGACCTGATCTGTGAGTTTGAGACGGAGGAACAGGTCCGTGCGCTGCAGCCGGATCAGGGACGCCTTCTGCAGATCGAAGGAAGAATACAGAACGCGACAGCAGCCGGGACGGAAACGGACTGCGTGTCAAGGAGTTTTTGTCCAAAGCTGTCGATTCCGGAGGATCCGGTCTGTGGCTCGGCGCACTGCCAGATTGCGGCGTACTGGGCCGGGCAGACGGGAAAAAACGAAATCGTCGCCTGCCAGGCCTCAAAACGCGGGGGAATCCTTCACTGCCGGCTGACGGGAAACGGACGGATCGTGATCAGCGGCGAGGCGGCACTGGTGGCCATCTCGGAGATTATGGCACGGCTGGAGGAAACTGGGGGATGATCGGGATGTCCGGGCAGGGGACCTTTCCGGAACCGTTCCCGGGGAAAACAGAGACGTTTCATTTTGTTAACCATCTGATCAGGAAAGAGAATCGCTGAAAATGAATGGAGAATGCGGACTGTTTCTGATATAATCAGGTTACGTGCCGGCCCTGTCGCAGCGTGTCTGCGTTCACTGAACGCGGGGCCTGTGGTGTGTGCCGACAGGGAAGCCGGGCATCAGCCAAAGAGAAGAAGGAGGAAACTCATGATGAAAAGACTGATAAGCTTATTGATTCTGGCGGGACTTTTTCTGGTGCTGGCCGGAACGGCATCTGCTCTGACGACAAAACCGGTCATGCCGGAACTGCTTCATGACCTGGTTGCGGGGAAAACATTCAAGGCCCGCATGGAAGGGTATGCGACGGATGAGGAAATGAAGAATGTGACGCTCTACTTCTCGGTCTATGAACAGGAATCCTATCTGGCAGATGAGGTAGAGAACCTGGCAGTCGGGGACACCATCGTCATCGGCGGCGATGACTTTGTCATCCGGAAGATTGAGACCGATGAGACGGGTTATAAAATGACAGGACTGTATACGATTTATCTGAGCAAGAATGACAAGGGACTGTATACGGCCATCACGGATACGGAAAACCGTTTCTACAAAAACGTGTTCAGTTTCGAGGTACAGGCTGCCCCTGATTTCAAGTTCCTTGATTCCGGAGATCCGGAGGCAGAGAAGCCGGTCGAGCTGACCATAAAAGAACTGATTGAGCGGTACTCAGATGAGCAGCTGAATTCCATGGAAGAGAATACCGTGATCACGTTTGATGACGACGGACTGGTGAAGCAGCTTGAGTATCTTTACACGCCCTGGAACTGATGCTTTTACGAATCCCCCGCATAGCAGAAGGAACTCTGCCGGCAGGCGGCGTCTGGTCTGACAGGAGCACCGGATGGCGGCATGCTGAAAGAACAGGCCCATAAGGGGTAAAGTGGAATCCGGATCGGGGATATCGCGGATATTTCATGATCCGGATTTTTTAGTGGAAACGGTCACAGACAAGGGGGTCCACGAATGAAAAAAAGAACATTCATGGCACTGCTGATTCTGCTGTTGTGTCTGCTCTTTCTGCCGGTCATGGGGGAAGCGGAGATCAGTTCTCTGGAACAGCTCAATGCGCCGGGAATGAAGGTCGGCGTTTCGCAGGGAAGCGCGGCAGAAAATACGGTGAGAGCAGAACTGCCAAAGGCAGAAATTGTGTATTTTACGGATAACCACGGCGGTTTCCTGGCTGTTGGACAGGGGAAAATTGATGGCTTTGTTTACGAACTGAACCAATTGCAGGTTGCGGTGAAAGAAGGCTTATCTGGGGCCCGCATTCTGGATGAAACTCTGCAGGAGACAGTTAAAATTGCCGCGGGCCTCTCACCGGTTTCTGCGATTCCGGAGCTTCAGCAGAAAATCAATCAGTTTATTGCGGAAATCCGCGCCAACGGAATCCTGGATGAGATGTTCACGAGATGGATTGTCAATTTTGAAACGGATATGCCGGAAATTCCGGCGGCCGCAGATCCGACGATTCATCTGACTGTTGGAACATCGGGGATTGTCCGCCCGTACAGTTTTTATGTCGGGGCAGAACTCTCCGGCTTTGATATTGAACTGGCCAGACGCTTTGCCGCGTGGCTGGGAGCGGATGTGCAGTTCAAGGTATATGATTACGGGGCGATTATTCCTGCGGCCGTGTCAGGGGACATTGATGTGATTATGGCCAATCTGAATGTCACGAAGGAACGGCTGGAGACGATCCCGTTTTCGGATATCCTGTTTGAGGAAAAAATGGGTGTTCTGGTGGCAGCAGAGCCGGAAGCGGAAACCGGAACGCAGACCCCAGGGGAGGCCGTATACGGAACCCAGAAGCCGTCCGATTTCAATGGGCGGAGAGGCGGCGTGATTACCGGTTCTTTTCACGATTCCGTTATCGGACAGGAACTGCCGGATGCCTCCATCAGCCAGTATGCGACGTATTCCGATATGGTTGAGGCACTGAAGACGAATAAAATCGATTTCTTCCTTGCCAGTACGGAGCTGGCTGCCCATCTGATGGAGGCGGAAAAGGAAGTGACGGCGCTCAGAGAACCGGTCCGTATTCTTGATATCGGTGCCATGTTTGCAAAAAGCGAGCGCGGGGACATGCTTAAGGCACAGATGGATGAGTTCATTACCCGGCTGAAAGCGGATGGAACGCTGGAGGAGATTTACCGCTTCTGGAGTGATCCTGCCAATGATTCCACACCGGTGGATAAGAGCGGCCTGACGGGTGAAAACGGAACGCTGCATTTTGCAACCAGCGGGACAAAAGTACCGATTTCCTTTATAGCCAATGGGGAGATTGCCGGAACCGATCCGGATATTGCCGTGCGGTTCTGCCGCGAGTATGGATATGGTATTGATGTCATTACCGTGGAAACGGCGGGACTTATTCCGGGGCTTGTGACCGGCATGTACGATTTTTCCCTGTCGGACATGGTGATTACGGAGGAACGAAAGGAAAGCGTTAATTTCTCCATCCCGTATCACGGCACGGAACTGCTGATGATGACAAGGCGGGAAGAGGCCGGCACTGCGGCAGTGAAAGAAGATGCACCGGGCTTTTTTGAGCAGATCCGGCAGAGCTTTAATAAAACGTTTATCCGGGAAAACAGATGGAAACTTTTTGCGCAGGGAATCGGTGTGACCGTTCTGATCACGTTCCTGTCCATTGTGTTTGGAACCGCGCTGGGATTCCTGATCTTCATGCTCTGCCGCAATGGAAATGCGGCGGCCAACGGGATCGCCCGCGTGTATACGCGGCTGGTACAGGGACTGCCTGTGGTGGTTCTCCTGATGGTGCTCTATTACATCATCTTTGGCCGTCTGTCCATCAGCGGCATCACGGTATCGGTGCTGTGCTTTACGATGACGTTCAGCTCCTCCGTGTTCGGGCTGCTGAAAATGGGAGTGGGCATGATTGATCCGGGCCAGTATGAAGCGGCCTATGCCCTTGGACACGCCAACCGGCATACGTTTTTCCGCATTATTTTCCCGCAGGCCATTCCGCATGTTCTGCCGGCTTACCGGGGGGATATTGTGGCGCTGATCAAGGCCACCTCCATTGTCGGCTATATTGCCGTGCAGGATCTGACAAAGATGGGGGATATTGTGCGGAGCCGCACCTATGAGGCGTTTTTCCCGCTGATTGCCATTTCCGTGATTTACTTTGTGCTGGAAGAACTGTTCAGCTTTCTGGTGAGAAGGATTGAGGTCCTTGTCAATCCCAGGACGAGGACACGTGAGCAAATCCTGAAAGGACTGGAGACCGATGATAAAGATTGAGCATCTGAAAAGAGAATTCCCGAATGCCATGCCGATGAAAGACGTCAATCTGGAAATCCGGGACGGTGAGGTGGTGGCGATTATCGGACCGTCCGGAACGGGAAAAAGTACGCTGCTGCGCTGCCTCAACGGACTGGAAAAACCGACCTCCGGGCAGATCTGGGTTGACGGGGAGGAGATCACAAGCCCCAGGTGCGATATCCGGAAAGTCCGGCAGAAAATGGGCATGGTGTTTCAGTCGTTTAATCTGTTCGGCCATATGACCGTGATTGAGAACATCATGTTTTCGCCGGTGGACCTGAAGCGGATGAGCCGGCAGGAGGCGTATGACCTGGGGATGGAACTGCTGCGCAGTGTCGGGCTGGCGGAAAAGGCGCTGAACTATCCGGATGAGCTTTCCGGCGGACAGAAACAGCGGGTGGCCATTGCCCGGGCGCTTGCCATGAATCCCGGAATCATCCTGTTGGATGAGCCCACCAGTGCACTGGATCCCACCATGGTTGGTGAAGTTAGGCGGGTTATTCGTGATTTGTGTGTGACGGACAAGACCATGGTCATCGTCACCCACGCCATGGATTTTGCCCGGGCGATTGCCACCCGGGTGGTGTACATGGATGAGGGCATCGTGTATGAGGAAGGAACGCCGGAACAGATTTTTGATCATCCGCAGCGGGACCGGACGCGGCGCTTTATCCGGAACCTGAAAGTGCTGGAACTGAATATTGAAAGCCGGGAGTATGATTTCCCGGGGATGACCTCCCAGATCCAGATGTACTGTTCAAGGAATCAGATCTCCTCGCGGCTGACCAATCATCTGCAGCTTCTGTTTGAGGAGGCAGTTCACCGGCTGCTGGTCCCGGCGCTTGATCCCGTCCAGATCAATGCCGTGGCGGAATATTCAGAGGAGGAACAGAGTGCCCAGTGGACCATCTGCTATGGCGGATCGCCGCTGGATGTGACACGGAGTAAAGGTGAGCTGGAATACAGCGTCCTTGAGGGAGTCACACAGGAAAAGACATACACGTATAATGAATTTCAGGAACTGCCGAACCGGCTGGTTCTGAAAACCGGCGAATAAGGCCGGGCAACGAGCGGAAAAAAAGGATCTGGATTGAACGGAATATTGACGAGGAGCTGTATCTGACCAATGAGACCGGCTCCTCTCTGACCACAAATAGGCGGAGCATTTTCCGATGATTGATTACCTCTGCCACCTGAACTCAGGAAATCGCCAGAGACCGGGAATTTGAGGACATGGGGGAAATGTGGCGCTCCGGCGACCATTACAAGTGGCGCTGCATGCGGACTTTTGGGATTGATGAAAAGTACATCACCGGCGATGCCAGCTATCACGACAAGTATACGGCCTGTGGCATAAAGCGGCCGTTTAAAGCCTGTGCCAGTCTCGATCCCGTTAGCCTGTCCGCAGGCATGTTGACGGACAGCCGCAGCTTCATCTGCTGTCCGAGATACGAGCTGTACCGCCGCGTACTGTGCAATTATATCTGTGAAATGGTAGAGCGGGGCGAGTACTTTTCATCCGGGGAGAATCTGAAGGAGATCGTTGAAAACGTATGCATCCGCAATACGAATGCCCTCTTCGGCTTTGGTGTTGAAAACATCTGATAAGGAATTCCAATGAAAAAGCGACAGCAACCTGTCGCTTTTTTCATGTCTGGAGAGGAACGGGCGCTTTCAGATTCTTTTTCCCCTGTTTTCTTCGATTTCAGCCTATATTCGGCGCAATATGAGCGTATCCATTCTTTGGTAGTACCAGGCAACAGAGAATCTTCCAAGTAACCAAACTCATGTTAGTGTCAGTACCGGAGTTCTTCTGTCTCCACCCCAACTTGCTGTAACATTTTGTGATAGCAAGTTTTGAAACACATTATTGAGAAGGTTCATCCTTCGTTTATGGCTATTCTCTGCCCAAATATATGTCAATAAATTTGACGGGAATCTTTAGCCAGTTTTTTAAGTTTATCAGTGGGGATTGTCTTGATCATGCCATTTCATAACGATTGTTTCATTCTAAATAACAAGCTTTACGTACAGATCGACTGAATCGGGGCATAAGAAGCAGAAGTAACAAAAACAAAAAACGGGGAGTCACTTTATTTCATAGCTCAGAAACGGGCGGTTCCTGATCCGCAGAGAAGTGCAGTGCCCGCTGATAGAGAACCTCTCCGGTCTCTCTGTCCAGTACGGCTGCTGCCAGATCACAGTCCGGCGGGATTTTGAGAGCGGTGCTGCCTTTGCTGCCTTTGACCTCAGCTGTTCCCGCGTCTTTGTCAAAGGAGATGCTGCCAAAGGGAGCGGAAATTGTCCCGGGTTCTGGCAATTCTGCAGCGGAGGGAACAGGACCGGACCGGTCGATATAGACCATGCAGGCATTGGGCTGCATGGCCTGCTCAAGAGGCATCAGGGAATCAGACCAGACCGCCTCATACATGTCAGAGGGCATCAGGTACCGGCGGGCAATGTTCTGTACCAGCTGGACAGTGAGGGCATTGCTGCGCACGGCGGAATTCTCCGGGAACAGGAGAACGGTACTGAAGGAGGGGTCTGCGAGGAGCATCAGGAAGATGCGAGGATCCTGCATTTCCAGCAAACTGCGGAGCTTGTTCTGACGGTAAATGGCGTAATCTGCATCCCAGCGGGCATAGGCAGAATCGTTTTTGTGATCCGGAACGCCGTATGCGTCGCGAAGATGCTGTCCCAGGAAGTGTGTCACCTTATAGGCGCCGGATGGATTCAGATGCGAGTCCGGATCGTAACAGTCGGTGCTGTAATCCACGAACTGATCCAGATACACAAAATCAATGTAGTCAATGCCGTACTCATCCGCCAGATACTGAACGGCATTGGTGTAAAGCTGTTCATCGTTCTCGTTTCTGCTGGGATAGGGGAGGTTGATCAGCAGGACCTGAATGCCTTTTTCCTGGCAGAATTCAATCAGCCGCCGCAGGTAAATGAAGCCGAATCCCTGCTCCTGTGCCACATCATTGACAATTTCATAGGAGGCGGGAGTGGCAAGGCTCAGGTTGCGCTGGGCGCCGAGGTCCTGGTTGTATACCGGATGCAGACTGTCGGCAGTGAGGCTGCTCCAGCGGGCATGATACTTGATAAACGGAAAGATGAATTCCGGGATCAGATCTGTATAGGCGCTTCCGTTGGTGTCAATGATGGACGGATCATCCATCAGGTCAAAGATGGCATCGAGCTTAGTCCGGGACAGAGGAAATCCGTCGAGACCCAGATGCACATCGCTGCTGTTAATGGGAAGCTTCAGGGGCTCCCAGACCAGGTTGACATCGATCACGACAACCCTGGGACTGCAGGAAGTGAGTGCATTTCGAAGCAGCCAGTAGGACATGGGAATGGTGCAGTTGTAATTGGCCATGTTGTAGGCTGTGATGCCATACCGGTCCCACAGTTCAAAAGGATAGATGTCGCTGTAGGCGTGACTGTCACCCAGAAACAGCACATCCACCTGTCCGGCGCGTTCCAGCAGCGGAACGGTTTTTGCCTTGCCTTCCTTATATTCCAGAAGGTGACTGAATCCGGCCAGAAGGACAAACAGCAGAAGGAAAAAAAGGAAACCGGTTAAAATGCCTTTGAATGTCTTCATAAACCGAACCTCAGAACTGGAAATAGATGAAACTGGCTTCGCTGAATCCGCTGCCCCAGATGCCGAAAATGAGGACGGAGAAAATCAGGGCGTAAAGAAGCAGCCAGCGGAGGGGCAGCGGGAGATGCAGGACATTGTCACGGACCTGAATCCCGCGTTCCTGTGCCAGGGAAATGCCGAAAAGAAGAAGGGTAAAAATGCCAAGCACCATGGCATCCCTGATCGGCAGGCCGCACTGGTCCAGCCATTCAGCGGTCAGTTGCGCCGGACGCAGATCGGTCAGGATGCTCTGCATCATGCGGAGGGCATCGCCGGCATGGGCACAGCGGTCAAAGAACCAGCCGATATTGACGATGGCAAATGTCCGCAGAACACGGAAAAGATGGAAAAACCGTCCGGCGACCAGGGAGGCGTGCTTTTCGCCAAAGCGGCGATAGGCGGGTTCCAGCAGGGCTGACAGGGCGAGAATAAGGCCGTTATAAAGCCCCCAGAAAATGTAATTCGAGGAGGCGCCGTGCCAGAGACCGACCAGAAGGAAGACCAGGATATTTCCAAGGGCGGCGGGCAGGGCACGGGCAAAATCCTGGCCAAAGCGTTTTTTTGCCGCCTTTGAGAGCCGGGAGATCGGGGCAGTCAGGGCAAAGGGATAGAATACATAGTCCCGCATCCATGCCCCCAGGCTGATGTGCCAGCGGCGCCAGAAATCAGCAAGAGAAACGGCAAAATAGGGGCGGCGGAAGTTGGGGGCCAGACGGATGCCGAAAAGCTCCGCGATGCCGGTTACCAGATCAATGCCGCCGGAAAAGTCACAGTACTGCTGCAGGGAATAGGCCAGCACCCCGACCAGGGCGGCTGCACCGCCCATGGCTCCGGGCTCGGCAGCGAAAACCGCGTTGACCAGGGGCAGCACCCGGTCGGCAATGACCAGCTTTTTCAGCAGTCCCCAGAAAAGGAGCACCGCTCCCCGGCGTACCCCGAAGGAGTCAAAGTCATGCGGTTCACAGAGCTGCGGGTACAGATCCCCGAATCGCCCGATAGGCCCCTGCAGAAGCTGGGGAAAGAAGGAAACGAACAGGCAGAATCTGGCCGGATTCCGGACAGGCTCGGCCTTTCCGTTGTAGACATCCAAAAGGTAGCCGATGGACTGAAAGGTATAAAAGGAGATGCCGAGAGGCAGAAGAAGGCCCAGAGGGGACAGGGAAAACCAGCCGCGCAGATCGTCCGTGTATTTGAGGACCGCCAGAATGGCAAAGTTGAGAATAAGAGCACCCAGCATATAGACGCGTTTATGGTTTTTGGCTTTGGCGCGCAGCTGTTTGCGCTCCGGCGGTGACAGCGTTCCCTTCTGTTCCCGGATCTGTGCCTCGCAGCGTGACTGAATTTTCCCCATGCGAAGGGCTGCACCCCATACGGTCAGTGCAGTCAGAAGAAGGAAGGGGAGGCCGCTGGCGGCACGGATGGCATAGAATCCCAGACTGGCTGCCAGCAAGAGAATCCATCTGAAACGCCGGGGAACGAGATAGGAGAGGAAGGCGCATCCGGCACCATAGGCAGCAAGTTGAAACAGCGACATAGGTTCACTCCGCAACGTTTTTAGTTGATCCGGATCTGTCTTTGGCAGACAGGGCAGGCCCGGCATCGTTCAGACAGATGAGCGTGCGTCCGGATCGGGCCGCAGTGGTTTCATTGTACACGTTTTTATCTGAAATGCAAGGAGATTGTTTGAAAACAACGGGGTCAGATGAGACCGGCATCCTGGCATTTCTGCATCCAGGCATGTGCCATGAGGTAGGCGGCCTGGGCCTCGGCCGAGGTTCCCTCCCGGAGGAAATCCGGGCAGCCGCAAACCCCGTGAATCAGGCCGATTTCATCGATGGTGCCCTCGATGGTCTGAAGCGTCCGTGCGGCCTTTGCGGCGTATCCGGCAGGGATAGTGCGGTCATAGATGCCCCGGGCAATGGCGGCGGCAACCATCATGGAAGAGGTTCCGTCTACAAAGGAGGCATCTTCATCCAGAATGTCATGGAAGCGCCCGTCCGGCAGCTGATACCGGAGCATGTGCTCAAGAAGCGCGGACGCCTGATGAAACAGATCCGCTGCGATCCCGGAAAACCCCTGCGCACATGCCGCCTCGGCGGTACGAAGCAGACCGAGAAGCGCCCAGCCGTTGCCTGTGGCCCAGTGTTTCTGCCGGACAAAGGTCTGATTCTCCGTATCGGCAATGTGGACATAAAGGCCTGACTCAGGATCCAGAAGAGCCCGGTTATAGCCTGCAATCTGGCAGGCAGCCTCCTCCGCCTGCCCCATGACGGCCAGAAACGGCGGAACCATGTAAAGGCCGTCGATCCAGATCTGTTTATCCGAGAAACCCTTTTCAAAGCTGACCAGATTGTGGCAGATGATCCCATCCTTTGTCCGCGGGGCGTCGTGCAGCAGATACGCAAGCATTCGCCGGGCACCGGTGAGATAGAAAGGATTGCCGGTTTCCTCGTAGGCTCGAAAACAGACCTCACCGCTTGAAGCCGGATCGGAGACGGAGTCGCTGCTGCCGATCAGGGCCAGCCGTCCGTCGGGCGACTGGCGCTGGATGGCGTCATATGCCATGGGAATCCAGAGGTCTTTTCTTCCAAGTTCAAACAGGGCCTGTGCACAGACGCCCTGTTCCCATGAATACCGCTGCATGGCCAGCATTGAGCGGATAACCCGTTCGCAGGTGGGATGGCTTTTCATTGAGAGATACCTCCATTATGATTACAGGGGTGATCAGGTGGCGGAATGTTTGATCAGCGTCAATGCCAGTCTGAGCGTATTGTAAAAAGGAAAGAGAGGAGAGTCAAGAAAAAGCCATGCCTGCGGCATGGCAAAAGATAAAACGCAGAATCAGAGAGTCTGACCGGAAAGGGCTTCAGACTTCTTCGTAAAGTACCGGGTCATTTCATCGATGGGAACGGGTTTTGAGTAGAGGTAACCCTGCAGGTAGGAGGCAGACATGCTGCAGCAGCGCTTTTCATCCTCTTTGTCCTCGATTCCCTCGAACAGGATGGAATAGTTCAGATCGGCGAACAGCTGCGCCATGCTTTTGACGATGGTGGAGGATTTGGAATCGGTTCTGCTGGCGATGACCATGGTCCGGTCAAATTTGATGATATCAAAGGGCAGCTGCAGAATCCGCTCAAGGCTGGAGTATCCGGTGCCGAAGTCATCCAGATAGAATTTGATCCCTTCTTCCTTGAGCGCCAAAATCCGTTTCTTGGTTACGAGGAAATCATTTTCATTTTCGGATTCCGTCAGTTCAAGGGCGATCTGACTGGTGTGGATCCCGTTGTAATGAATAATCCGCATGACGTCATCACAGAAAGAGTTGCTTTGCAGTTCCTCTGCCACAATGTTGACGGAAATCCGTGAAAACAGGTATCCTTCCGTCGTCAGCTGGCGAATTTCCCGGCAGGTTTTATGGAGAATGATTTCGGTGAGAACATGAATGAATCCGTTTTCCTCGGCGATCGGAATGAACTGATCCGGGAAAACCAGACCGATTTTCTCAAGATTCAGGCGCATCAGGGCCTCGGCGGTATCATAGCGGTTCAGTGAATGATTGAATACCGGCTGGGCATAGACCAGCACGCGGGCATCCTCCAGATCATGGTGGTTGTAGATGTCGTTGAGTTCACTCAGAATATAGGTATACCGGTTGAAATTGTCCTTATCTTCCGGTACGGTGTGGTAAATGGTGTTCATTTCCATTGAACGATGGAGATAGTGAATAAAACTGACATAATCGATGAAGACAGCCGGCGTGACAGACTGACCGATCACGATTTTGTAATCATAATGGAACTGATCGTAACTGGAATGGAAGAGCTTCATGGCTTTCAGGAACCGCTCTTTTTCATCCCGGTTTCGTTTTTTCGGATAGACGTAAATGTAGTGGCCTTTTTCAACCCGGAAGAGAATGACGCCGCGGAAGATGGTGGGGGCGGTATTGCGCATGATGGCCTGCAGTTCATCCGGCAGGGAAGTGCCGGATTGATTGAAATCCGGCAGATACAGGCTGATAAATCCGAAGGGGTGGCGGGAAGCCAGGGAGCGGCGGACATAGTCATCCAGAGAGGCCCGGTCAACGGCACCGATATTTGTATCATAGGGATTGGAATGGAAAAAATACAGCATGGCCATCACGGGGAAACAGAACGAGACGACAGTGAACGAGGATTGCCCGTTCAGCCGCTGAGTCAGATTGATCAGAATGGCCAGTGCCTCGGTGAAGAAAAAGCCGAGGATGATCCGCCGGAAGATTCGTTTCCGGACGTAAATGAGCATGGAAAGGTTGATCACCACAAAGATGAGATACCCGATGGAGAAGACGCTTGGGCCAAGGAAGATCTGTCCCTCCGGACTGATGCGAAATACCTTTCCGGTGATCGTACCGTACAGATCATACAGAAAAAGCGAAACCCAGAGCAGGCCAACCAGAATACTCGTTCGCTTTTTTTCGCCCGGACTGAGATGAGTGACTTCCGCCAGATAGGCGACGTAGAGTGCAAGAACAGCAAACAGTGTCGCATGCATGGTGAGCCTGGCAACATAAATCGGGACAGTATAAGAGGGCTGCCACGACTGCATCATTGTTCTATAGATGATACTGGAGTACGCGGCAGCGAGGAGCGAAAGCAGGATCCCGAAGAAGAGCCTAAAGCTTCGGTTCCTGCGCATATACGAACAGAAAATCAGAATGAGCATGGTCCAGCAAAGAGCAATGCCGGTAAGGTCTCCTATCGGGGAATAGGCATCCATCGTAATTGCAATAGACAAGACAGTTCATCTCTTTCGGAAAATTTATAAAAATCATGCGGCATTTTTGAACAATACCTGCATGGAAGAAAGCAGACCATGTTAATATTATATCATTTACATAAGAAAAAGGAAATGAAAAAAAGCATTTTTCTCACTCGGACGGTTTCTGTTTTCAGAGGAAAAGGGGAGAGGTAACATTGCGGTACATCAGTCTGGAAAGGACAAAATCATCTTGAACCGGGAAAGGATAATGTGTTATTCTGTCTTTAGGCTATTTCCACAGAATAAGGAGGTTGAATATGAAAAAAAGGTTTTTGTCAGTTGCCTTCTGGTGATGCTTTTGAGTCTGTTCACCGCTGCACTGTCGGAGGCGTTACCGGAACGTTCAGTTCCTGCAGAGGATGCCCCGCTGATCAAGAAAACGGTGCCGTACCTGATGGAGGCGGGCAATGATCTTCTTGAAAAGAAAATGGACCTGTATTTTACGGAAAACGGGGATATTCCGTATGTTTCTGTTTCGGATTACATGGTTTTACTGACGGATCTCAAAAAGGCATCCGATGACAATGTACCGGAGTATGAGACGAAATATGAGGATGGAGTAGCGGTTGTCAGCCGTGCTGACAAACCGGGCTATACCATGAAAGTGGATGCTGAAAAGAACCGGATCGATTTCGTGGATTTTAATGTCTTTACGATGCTTCCGGGAAGCCATGCGGTGGTGTCGCTTATGACCATGCCGGAAGGGGAAGAAATTGATCCGGACCAGGTTTATGCGGCAATGCTTGGTATCACCGGGGAGCAAAGCGCCGAGACGGAAAATGCGGAAAGTGCCGAGACGGAAGAGTCTGATGCAAAACCGGTGGGAAAACTGTTCGCAACGACGCCCAATTATCACAACCGGTATGGCCGGGAAATTAACCTGGATCTGAACCGGTATGAGATTGACGTGATCCGCAACGGAGAGGAAATCTATGTGCCGCTGCAGACGCTGAATGATCTGTTCGTCAACACGATGTACATCCAGATGGTGTATAACGGAGAGACCCTTCTGGCTGCCGGGTATGACAGCAATAATCTGAAGAAAATTCCGTATAGCGTGGATCCGAGCCCGCTGAGCGAGGAGATGGCGGCATTTAATTACCATGAACTGCTGCTCCTGCTTGATCTGTTCTATGGACTGCGGGAAGAGCACGGAATAGATGATTTCCGGACATTGCTGGAGGACAATACAGGACTGGTGGAGGACCTGGCCTCTACGGATCCGGTAAGGGTGGATATGGCGCTGGCAAAAATGATCGATATGTACTGTGACGATCTGCACAGCGGCTTCATTGCCCCTTCGTATCACAGCGGGCTTGATTCCGAAACGAGGATTGATGTTGGCAGGTCGATCAACACGGGCATCTCCAGCAATACCTACAGAGAAATCAGTCAGATATTTGATAAAGCGCGCAGAAAGGTTTACGGTGCCTGGGTGCCGGGGTATCAGGAAGTCGGAAACACGGCATTTATTACCTTTGATTCTTTTGACAGCGACACGGCGGAGGAAGAGTATTATGAGCTGTACAGTGAACAGCCGCCCCGCAGCCCCAAAAACACCATTGAACTGATGCTGTATGCAGACCGGCAGATTCGCAGGGAAGGAAGTCCGGTAGAGAACGTGGTGATTGATCTTTCCATGAATGGCGGCGGATCGGTGGATGCAGCGGTGTTTGTCATTTCCTGGTATCTGGGGAATGCGAAAATGGCGTTGAAGGATACCATGACCGGGGCACAGAGCAACATGACCTATCTGTGTGATGTGAATCTGAACGGAAAATTCCAGGATGAGGAGGATTCTCTTCTGGGTCAGTACAACCTGTACTGCCTGATCTCGCCGCTCTCTTTCTCCTGCGGAAACCTGGTGCCTGCTGCGTTCAAGGCATCCGAATGTGTCACGCTGATTGGACAGACAAGCGGCGGAGGAACCTGCGCGGTCCTGCCGGCTACCTCTGCAGCCGGAACGCTTTTCCAGCTTTCCGGCAATCAGGAACTGAGCATTATCAAAAACGGCTCTTTCTATAACATTGATCAGGGCATCGAACCGGATGTGGTTCTGACAAAAGTCGCCTCCTACTATGACCGCGAGGGACTGGTTCAGATGATCAATGAGATGAAATGATTACCGGACAAATCCGTAGACAGTAAAACAGGAGCATCTGCAAAGATGCTCCTGTTTTTGGGTTTCAGCGGATGACTTTCAGAATATAGCCGCATTCAGGGCAGATGGAGAGATCCTTTGTCTGGGCTTCCAGCCGGTGAATATGCGTGACCTCATTCAGCGGGTACAGATAGGCCTTGATGGGCAGATTGTCATATGCCATGAGGCTGCATTCACCATAGGACTTAAAGTTGTCAATGGCAATGGTCCAGTCGATCCAGTTCCCCTGACTGAAACTGATAAAACTTTCGCCGGGGTTGACAACGGCCCTGCAGAAACGCTCAATCAGATGAACCCGACCGTCCTTATGGCGCTCGTTAAAGACCTCAACGGCATTTTCGCCGAGACTGCTGGTGTTTGTGAGCGCGTATTTTTCCTTGCCGGCAGAGGGAACCCGCTGCAGAACCGTGATGCCGAGCCGGGTGCCGGAGGGGAGAGCAAGCTTTTCGTCAAGCTCCATGCGATGATACCCGGCGTAGAGGAAATTCCGAGTCGTACTGCCCAGCAGGAGGCCGTCTGTCGGATCCTGAGCATTCTCACTCAGGCGGTACACAGAGACGGTGACAGAGGCATTGAGATCGCCGGTCAGGACGGAAACATACTGCAGAACGCTGTCCTCTTCGGTTTTGAAGATGTTTGCGGCGTAAACCGGGTGATCATAAAGGGTGGAGCTGATGATTTCAGCAGGCATATTGTCATAATCAAGGAGACTGAGAGAGGACATCCTTGTGTTAGAGGGATCCGTAATGAATTCAAATGTTCCGTTTGCATAAAGGGATTTGTCATAGTAGGAAAGCCAGAAATAGCCATCCTTTCCCCAGTCGGTTCCCCAGCTGTTTTTGACGAGCCAGGCACCGTCGGCGGGCGGCTGATGTCCTTCCCTGAAGGCGGATGCCGGGAATTTGTCATCCCAGCCGACCACGGTTACGGCATGGTTGTTGGGGGCGTCATCATACGTATAATGCGCGTAGATGTCTGAGTGTTCACCGGTAAAGTTCAGATAGGGAACGTGCTTTGCCGCTGCTTCCTCTTTTTCACACAGGGCGGTGTAATCCAGACCAAAATAAGTGGACTTGAGAACGGTGATCTGCTGCTCACGATTCAGGTCGGTATAGGGATTTTCCTGCAGCTGAAAGATCCTGAGTGCGGTTTCCATGATTTTCTGCAGGTCTGCGTCGGACACGGACGCAGGATCCACAATTCCCGCGCGGAGATCCACATAGGCGGAAATCGCTTCCTCGGGTATACCGTCCGTATTTTTGTATTTGTTCATCAGACGCGTGCGAACAATTTCCGGGGCAGAGGGCATGGCAGTGTCTGCACAAAAGTTGACGCCCACCGCCCGGCCTTTCAGAAGCTCACTCTTCATTGCCTCGGTTCCCGCCGGCTGGTAAACGAAATTTCCGTCTTTGTCGAAGAGGGCCGGAGAGGGCAGAATATTTACATCCTGCAGCTCAAAGTCCTGGTTGAAGCGGAGCGTTTCCGGAAGCGACCAGTCGCCTTCACTGTCCAGTTTTCCCTCTTTATCGGTATACGGAGCGACGGATTCTTTTACCACACCAATACCGGAGGCCAGACCGGATAAGGCGAAAAAGTAATTCCCGCCATAGTCGTAGGGACTGTTGGTGGAATGTTTTGCCGGATAAACCCCTTCACCGGCCTGACTGATTGCATAGGGATATTTTCCGGCCGGATAGGCATCTGCCGACGGCAGAGCGGTTGCGGAAAACCAGGCCAGATGCTTTTCAGAAAGGTCCATTTCCTCGCCGTACGTTTCCTTATATTCCTCGGCCGTCATGCCAAGCGAGGTCAGAAGGCTGGTTTCACTTGCGGCCATCGTGGCGAAACTCCAGCAGGTGCCCCAGGGGCTCTGATCCTTTACCGGCGTGACAACGCCGCGGTTACGCAGATCGAATGTCTCCGGAAAGGTATCAGCCTGGGAGGTCCAGGACAATTCCGAATAGATATCCGGAGCATCTTCGCCATATTTCATCAGCTTTTCAGCCGGCTCAGCCATCTGACTTCCAAGGAATTTCAGATCTTCCTGATCGGCGGCAGAGAGGGCATCCACCCCGCCGGTCTCCGCACAGGCGCAGAACAGCACGTTTGAAAGAAGCAGTGTGACCAGACAAAGGGCTAGAATTTTTCTGCTCATGTTTTCCTCCTGTTTGCGTTGACATTTTGCTTTTGCAGGTTCCTGTTTTCACCGGCAAATTCCGGCAGCTCTGTTGTTAGAATAGCCGGCTCCATCTTTCGCGGAACCAGCCGTGACGGATGATGTTTTCTGCACAGACCGGGGAAGAGGCAAAGTACCGGTGAGACAACCATATGGGTCAGCTCAATAAGATTCTAGCACAGAAAAAAGGGAATCGCTACCGAATTTGGCGAGACGGCAGGGAAATTGATGTAACGATCTGAAAAAACATCCGGTTATGACGGAAACTGAACAAAATCGGCGCTAAGTGTCTGAAAAAAATAGTTAGCGCCGAATACAAATTTATCGTTTGCTTGATAATGTAGGGAATATTTTTTGCTTCGAGTTTCAAAAAAGTTCCCTACACCGGTTGATTATTGGGGAACTTTTTGATATAATCAAGACAAAATTGTTCCCCAGTATGGAGGCATGATATATGAGCGCTTTCAGTGATATCCAAGAAGTTCTCAGACAGCGAGCTGATTATGAGGCAAGATTAAAGCTGCTGCCTTATGATGGCACACCCGAAATTAAAAAACGTGGAGAACAAAGGTATCTCTATTGCCGTAAACGCGTCGGTAGCAGGACTACATCTACGTATATAGGTCCGTATTCTGAGGAATTGCATCAGCAACTGCTTAGAGATGCACGCGAGGCAAGAGAACTCAGGAAACTGATTCGTCATGCTGATAAAAAGCTGGTTGAATTAGGTTATGTGGAAAGTGATCTTTCGCCCCGCGTAATCACCAACCTTGACTTTGCCAGGGCAAATATGAAGGCAAACATATATGACCAGGCAGTGCTGGAGGGGGTAGCCACATCATTTCCGCAGACAGAAGAAATCATCGAGAATGGCCGTATCACTGGCATGTCTCCGACAGACGTTCAGAAAATCCTGAATCTCAAACACGCCTGGGAGTTTATACTGGATAGTGATGTTATCCAGGCAGAGAGCGATTACTATGTCCTTTGTCATATTGCCAAGCTGGTGAATGAAGGCTTTTATGCAGAAGGCGGGCGGATTCGGGGTGTACCAGTGCGCATAGGAGGAACGACATATATTCCACCGCTGCCGATCGAGATTGACGTCAAGAACCATATTCAGGCAATTCTGCATTCTGGTCAGCAGGATATTGATGTCGCAATCGAGTTATGCCTGTACGCAATGAAAACTCAAGTCTTTATAGACGGCAACAAAAGAGCGTCTGTCATCTATGCGAATCATTATTTGATTGCCCATGGGCAAGGATTTCTGGTAATCCCTGAAGAACACGTCCCAGAATTCAAAAAACTACTCGTAAGGTACTATGAAGGTGAAGATATTGAAGTTATCCGGACTTTTCTGAAACAAAACTGTTGGAAAACTTTCTGATTTACAGTCTCAATTCCCCCAGCGTCGTCCACACGGGCGGCGCTTTCATTATGCCCCGAAGGAGGTGATTCCCCATGGCGTCCGGAACGTCCGACCTGATTGTTCGCCTGTCCCTTGATACAACCCAGTTCGAGGGCTCCCTGTCTAAGTTTGAAGGGCAGATGGCGAAGCTGCAGACCATCCTGCACCAACGCCAGCACCGGGATCACCAACTTCAAGCAGATGACGGCGCAGCTGCAGACCTCGGCCAAGACCCTGACGGACAAGCTGGCCGCGCAGAAGCAGAAGGTAGCCGATCTCGAAGCCGCCTATGAAAAGAGCAAGGCAGAGACTGGCGAGAACTCCGAAGAAACAAAAAAGCTGGCCGATCAGCTGGAGCAGGCCAAGCAGAAGGTCTCCCAGACCGAGCAGGCGCTGAAGCTCGTCACCCAGCAGCTGAAGCTGTCGCAGAACGGTTTCTATCAGCTGGGCACACAGCTGGAAAATATTGGCGCGAAGCTGGAGAATGTCGGCAAGAAGGTACTGCAAGAGCAAGGGCATGGACCGGGGCACTATCGACACCCTGCCGGAGATCGTAGGCCTGGCTCTGTTCACAGACGGTCACATCGGCTACTTTGTCGGCGACGGGTATGCCGTAGAATGGCGTGGTTTCAACTACGGCTGCGTGAAGACTGTGGTGAAGGAGCGCACCTGGAAGCACTGGGCGAAGCTGCCATTCATCAACTACGGAGACACCGCAGACGCACAGCCTGCCAAAACCGTCACCTACACTCTGGGCAGCCGCCTGCTGAAGAAAGGATCCGTCGGAGGGGATGTGAAGATCCTGCAGGAGTTTCTGAACCAGCTGGGCGCGTCCCTGACTGTTGACGGTGACTTCGGCAGCAAGACCGAGGCGGTCGTGAAGGCTTTCCAGAAGAAGGCTGGGATCAAGCAGGACGGCAAGTATGGCGACCAGACTCATGCCGCCCTGATGGCCGCTGTGGCGGAGGACGATGCCAGGTAGCAGGCCATGACGGAAACGCAACCTGAACCGGATCAGGAACAGCCCGTCGCCGGGCAGACTACCATCCGGGTGCTCATCAAGTCCTCCGGCGGCAAGGTCAACATCCGCACAGGCAACGGCACCAGCTACAGCCGCATCACCGCTGTCGCGCCGGGCACAACGCTCGAGTATGTGGCCAGCGCTTTCAACGGCTGGCAGGCAGTAAAGATCGGAAGCCAGGTCGGATGGGTGTCCGGGGAGTACAGCGAAATCACAAGTGAATAATGCAGCAGGCCTGCAATCCGGTTCATACGAGCCGGATTGCAGGCCTTTTTGCTTTAATGTTTTTACTGTAAGACTCTTTGTAGTACGGAATAGGGCTTTGCTTCATCCTAAATTCCGTCACATATTCTCCAAGTCCACCGCATATAAGTTTGGTCGCTGTAGCAATCAGATCCTACAGCGGCATCTTTTTATTGTCCTTTATTACGTCGAAGACTGCCATGAGGCCATCATAGAACCGGAGACCTTCGACAGGGTGCAGGAGATGATCGAGCAACGCAGCAGGGTGCGGCATTTCAGCGGCACGACCATTTTCAGCACAAAGATTCGCTGCGGCGAGTGCGGCGGATGGTTTGGCTCAAAGGCCTGACACTCAACGACCAGTACCGCCGGGTCATCTGGCGGTGCAATGCCAAATACAGCGGAAAGGCAGCCGGGTGTAAAACGCCGCACGTCACGGAGGAAGAAGTCAAAGCAGCGTTCGTCCGGGTGGTCAACAAACTGATCGGAAACCGGGCAATGCTGCTGGCAGATCTCAGGGAGATACAGCAGACCTACAGCGGAACGGACGAACTGAGCCAACATCTGCATGAACTGGATGAACACCTGAACGCGGAGGCGGAAGCGGTTCAGGAACTGATCGCCTGGAACGCCAGGGTGGCACAGAACCAGGATGATTACAACGCCGCCTACGATGCTGCGGTCAGCTGTTACGAGGCTACCAAGGCGGAGCGCGAAAAGGTGACTGTCGACATCCGTCAGCGCGGTATCCGCAGGCGGGAATTCGAGCGATTTATCACGGAACTGGAAAAGCTGCCCGAGGCGGTTTCGGAATTTGACGATGCGCTCTGGGGCAACCTGGTGGAATATGTGACCGTGGGCAAGGACAAAACAATGGCTTTCACGCTGATTGGCGGGACGGAGATGAAGGCATAGAGATGTAAAAACTCAATAAATAGGTTGACAAGTGACCTTTTGTTCACTATAATTGGTGATCGAAGGGTCACTAAACTTGATGCGGAGGTTACTGTGGCAAAAGACACGAAAGAAAGAATCCTGATGGCAGCGCTGGATATGTTCTCAAAAAAGGGATATGAGGGTACCAACATCCGGGAATTGGCTGCCTCTCTCGGGCTGGTCAAGTCCGGCATCTACAAGCACTATGAGAGCAAGAAAGACATCTGGAATTCCCTGCTGGACAGGATGATCGCCTATTACGGGGAGCGCTTTGGGTCCGTCGAGCATATACTCCCTGTGCCGGATTCCCTGGAGGATTTCTTCTCCATGACCATGCGGATGGTGAATCTCACGATCCACGTCGAGCAGATCGTGAAGACGAGAAAGGTGCTCACCCTGGAGCAGTACCAGGACGAGCGCGCGCGGGATCTGGCGACGAAGCACTTTTTGACTGGGCTGACGGAGATGTTCGGGCGCATCTTATCCCGCATGATGGAGAAAGGACTGATCAGCCGGGACGATCCGGAGATGCTGGCCTTTGCCTATGCCACACCGATTTCCGCGCTCATTCATCTGTGTGACCGGGAGCCGGAGAATACAGAGGATGCGATCAGAAAGATCGAAGCATTCAGCCGGCACTTTATTGTGACCTATGGGGTGAAGTAACAATGTTTGATCTGGACAAATACCTGGCTGATCTGATTCTGAACTGCCAGTCGGCTTTCGGAGAGCGTCTGCTATACATGTGACTGCAGGGAAGCTGGCTGCGCGGTGAAGCGCATGAAAACAGCGATATCGATATCATGGTGATCCTGGACGGGTTCTCCGTGCGGGATATGGATATATACCGTAGGATCCTGAAAGAGATCGGTTTCTACGAAAAATCCTGCGGTTTCATTTGCGGGAAAGACGAAATGAAGTGCTGGAATCCTCTGGAGGTATGCCAACTGTGCCAGACGACGAAAGATCTGGTCGGCGTTTTGATTGATTATCTTCCGCCCGCGACGCGGGAAGATGAGATCAATTATGTCAAACTGAGCCTGGGGAATCTGTATCACGAGCTCTGCCACCGCTATATTCACGCGGACAGGGAGAAGAACAATGCCAGGTTTCGCGGCACCTGCAAGAGCGTATTTTACCTGATCCAGAATCTGCATTTTCTGGAAAGCGGGCATTTCATTCTCAGCAGGAAGGATCTGAAGGAAGCGGTTACGGATGAAGATCGGCTGATTCTGGAATTGGCTGAGCTGCCGGACGTCTATGATTTCGATCAGGCTTTTTCTTCCCTGTTTGCCTGGTGCCAAAAGACATTCGCACGCATCGAATACCTTGGAGGAAAATGACATGAACCATAAAGCCCTTGTTGTCATCGATATACAAAATGATATCACCAGGCACTACCGGGATATCATGGACAAACTGAATGCCGCCATCGAATGGGCGGCGGAAAGTGGCATGGAAATCGTTTATATACAGCACAACAACCTGTCCGCCGGTACGCGCACCTTCAAGCCGGGTACAAAAGGAGCAGAACTTGTGCCGGAGCTCAGAATCGTCTCGGATCATATATTCGTTAAGACAAAGGCCAGCGCTTTGACCAGCGAAGCGTTTTCGGAATTCATCCGGTCGAAGGATATCAGGGAGTTTTACATAACCGGAGCCGATGCCATTGCCTGTGTGAAATCTACCTGTTTCAACATGACAAAGGCTGGATATGTCGTTCATATCATTTCGGATTGTGTGACCAGCTATGACTTAAAGAAGATTCCGGAAATGCTTGCCTACTACACGGACAAGGGCTGTGAAGTCAAGAACCTTGCCATCTATATGGGAATGAATTATCAATACAAGAGATTGGACAGCAACAATTTCACACGTAATTCATTGGATGATTTTGTCCGCCACCAGACTGTTACAGAATGCTGGCGAAAGATAAACGACGATTGGAGGCTTGTGCCGAATGTCTTTGAAGAAAACTGGTCGCCGGAACA
>DGWH01000069.1 GCA_002395225.1 Christensenella sp. UBA4263 | reverse complement strand
GGAAGGAAGGAGACTTACCTTATGCGGCTCAGTGTTACTTTAGGCGGACATACCTATACCTTCCGGGAGATCCGGGAGGTAATGGGAAAGGCCAACGACGAAAAATCCGGTGACCGCCTGGCCGGTGTCGCAGCAGAATCCCCTCAGGAGCGGGTAGCTGCCCGCGTCGTGCTCAGTCATCTGACCGTAAAGGACATCTGTGAAAATCCGGCGGTTCCCTACGAGAGGGACGAGGTGACCCGGCTGATTCTGGATGATCTGAACACCACCATTTACCGCCGCTTTCAGGATATGACCATTGGGGCGCTGCGGGAATATATTCTCTCTGCCACACCGGACGAACTGGCTGTTTTGCGCCGCGGCCTGTCCAGTGAAGTCATCGCCGCTGTATGCAAGCTGATGAGCAATCTGGACCTGATCTATGCCGCCAGGAAAATGCGCGTCACGGCCACCTGTGTGACGACCATCGGTGAGGAAGGGACGCTCAGTGCCCGGCTCCAGCCCAATCATCCCACGGATGATGTGGAGGGCATTACCGCCTCCACACTGGAAGGCCTCACCTATGGCGTCGGCGACGCCGTCATCGGCCTCAATCCCGTGGATGCGTCCACTGAAAGCGTGAAGGCCATTCTGAACCGCTTTGCCGAGCTGAAAAACAAGTATGACATTCCCACGCAGATCTGTGTACTGGCCCATGTGACCACCGGAATGGAAGCGGTCCGGCAAGGGGCTCCCTGCGACCTGATCTTCCAGAGCATTGCCGGTTCTGAAAAGGGAAACGCCGCCTTTGGTATCAGCAATGCCATGATCGCCGAGGCGAAAGACCTCATGGCAAGAGAGGGAACCAGTCACGGTCCCAATCAGCTGTATTTTGAAACCGGCCAGGGCAGTGAGCTTTCCAGTGATGCCCATAACGGCTGGGATCAGGTGACCATGGAAGCCCGGTGCTATGGGTTTGCCCGGCATTTCAGTCCCTTCCTGGTCAACACGGTGGTGGGCTTTATCGGTCCGGAATACCTGTATGACAACCGTCAGTTTATCCGCGCCGGACTTGAAGATCATTTCATGGGCAAGCTCCACGGCCTTCCCATGGGCTGTGACTGCTGTTATACCAATCACATGCGTGCGGATCAGTATGACAATGAGAATCTGGCGGTTCTCCTTGCGGCCGCCGGCTGTAATTACTTCATGGGCGTCCCCCACGGGGATGACGTCATGCTCAATTACCAGTCCACCAGCTATCATGACATTGCAGCCATTCGGGAAACCATGCACCTGCGGCCCATTTCCGCCTTTGAAATATGGATGGAAAAATGGGGCTTCTGGCAGGATGGCCGTCTCGGTCCCCATGCAGGGGATGCGTCGATTTTCCTTTAATTTTGCGCTGTGCGGCAGGATGATCCTTTCTGAAAAGCCGGAAAACGATGAATCAAGAAGCAGCTCCGTCGCGCAGCGACAGTCAGTCAAGTCAAGGCCCCGTGCACTGATCCGGCAGTTGACAACGGTGAGGCCTGAAGAGGAGGAATGCACATGACCGAACAGGAGATTCGCGCCGTCATTGAGCAGGTGCTCCGTCAGCTCGGGCAGAATTCCCCTGCACCGCCGGCTCCGGCCGTATCCGGAGATCCCCTTCCCGACATCTCCGCCGTCGATCTGCGCCGGCAGTATCTGGTAGAGCACGCGCATGATCAGGCTGCATTCCTGGCCATGAAGGAACGAACCCCTGCCCGCATCGGTACAGGTCATGCAGGTGCACGTTACCGGACGGAAACCATGCTCCGTTTCCAGGCGGATCATGCCGCCGCCCAGGATGCCGTCTTTTCGGATGTTCCGGAAACCTTTTTGCAGGACATGCATCTCCCCGTTTTTCAGACTTCCTGTGAAAACCGGGAGGAATTTCTGACACGTCCGGATAAAGGACGGGTTTTCCCGCCGGAAACCCTCGCCAAAATCGCCGCCTCTGTCCCGAAAGGCACACAGGTCGTGCTCTATCTGGCAGACGGACTCTCATCCAGTGCCGTCACTGCCAATGCCGCCAATATTCTTCCGGTCATCCATGACGGCCTTGCGGCCGCCGGTCTGCGGGTGAATGATCCGTTCTTTGTCCGGTTCGGGCGCGTGGCCACGGAAGATCAGATTGGCGCTGCCACCGATGCAGACATTGTCTGTGTCCTGCTGGGCGAACGTCCCGGCCTGGTTACGGCAGAAAGCATGAGCGCCTATATCGCCTACCGGCCAACGGTCGGAATGGCAGAGAGCCGGCGTACCGTTCTGGCAAATATCCACCGGGGCGGAACGCCCGCCGTCGAGGCCGGTGCACATATCGTTGACCTGATTCTGCTGATGATGGAGAAAAAGGCCAGCGGAACCGATCTGCCCGTATAATTTCCGGACGCCCGGAGCACCCGGATGGGTTAGAACAATGAACAGCTCCTGTCGTGCAGCGATAGGAAGTCATATCTGGGCCAGAACCAAACTGGTCCGGCAAGTGCGAGACGTTC
>DGWH01000104.1:17003-18017 GCA_002395225.1 Christensenella sp. UBA4263 | reverse complement strand
ACGATGCTTGAGAACATGTCGCATATGCCCACCGCGAGCCTCCAGTGTGCCATGAATGAGCTGAGCAACCATGATCACAGCCGCTTTATGACAAGGACCAACGGCCGGACGGGACGGGTGAATTATGCCGGACACTGGGGTGCCTCGGAAAATATTCATTCGGAGATCTACCGGGCGGCGACGGTCATCCAGATGACCTGGCCGGGCGCGCCGACTATCTACTACGGCGATGAGACCGGCGTCACCGGCTGGACGGATCCGGATAACCGCCGGACGTATCCGTGGGGAAATGAGGATGAGCAGCTGCTGACGTTCCACCGGGACATTGCCCGCCTGCGCAAGGAGCTGCCGGTTCTGAAGCAGGGATCCGTGCAGCCGCTGGCCGCCGGACGCGGGTATATTGCCTACGCCCGCTTTGATGAGAAGGATACCGTTATTGTGATCTGCAACAGTTTGGGGCATGCTATTGAGGTAGACCTGAATCTGCAGAAACTGGGTCTCGAAGAGGGAACAAAACTGGTGAAACGGTTCATGACCTCGACGGAGGGCGTATCCACGACCGAGACTGTTACGGGCGTGGTCGGGGATGAGGATATCCGGCTGAGGATGCCGCCCTATGGCGCCGCCGTCTTCACGGTTTGCTGTGAATAAGGGATCTGCCCTGGCATTGGCCAACTGAAAATCGTTACGAACGGATCAGCTGTTTTTTCGTTTCAGGAATGACTGCTGATCCGTTTTTTCATTTGCCGGCTAATGGCCCGGGGGAGAAGAAGCTGGCCGAAGGAACGGCTGCGGCCGGGACGTCAAAAACAGGGTGCTAAATCAAATCATCTGTGCTATAATCCAAACCATGAAAAAGTGTATGGATGTTCCGTGCTTAAAAACCGGGACTGTTTCGACAGGTCAAGTGTGAATACCGGAAGAGGAATGGCCCTGTCGCGCAGCGACAGAATGTTCAATTTGGGTCAGAACAAAGCTGCTCGGGCGAAAGAACAACATTGAGTCCCACGTAGC
>DGWH01000104.1:0-16943 GCA_002395225.1 Christensenella sp. UBA4263 | reverse complement strand
ATGCCAAAAGACCAGGCCGCTGCCAGTAGAGGAGGATTTTGAATGTTCAGTAAGCATTTCGTTTTAAATGAGCAGAGCCTTGCTGTGATTGAGCAGTTCGGTGAACATATGCCGGGTGGATTTTTTATCTACAAAGCGGATGAAACCGAAGAGCTGCTGTATGCAAACCGGGCGGTCTGGCAGATCTACGGCTGTGACAGTCTGGAGGAGTTCAGGACATGTACCGGATTCACCTTTAAGGGAATGGTCTATCCGGAGGATTACGAGCGGGTCAGCGCGTCCATCAAAAAGCAGGTCAACGAGAGCCGGACGGACACGGATTTTGTGGAGTACAGGCTGAAACGCAGGGACGGCGAGATCCGCTGGGTGGAGGATTACGGACATTATGTGGAATCGGATGTCTACCAGGGCCTCTACTATGTGTTTATTTCGGATGTGACGGAAAAACACCTGCTGGCGGAGTCTGACAAGGCAATGCGCGCGGCGGTCATTGAGGCGCTGACCCGTTCACATGATTCCGTGTGGCTGATCACGGATATTCAGACCCAGAGCTTTGAACTGTACCGGATTGACGAGGATCTGGCGCATCTTCTGCCTGCGGAAAAAGCAATGCAGATCGCCCGGTTTTCAGATGCGTTTGTGTTTTATTCCAGACTGGTCATGGAAGAGGACCGGGAGCTGTTACTTGAGGCGGTGACGCCGGAAAATATTGTCCGGAACACGGAAAACAAACGGATTTATTCGGTTCCGTTCCGCCGGGTATTTGAGGACGGCATCCGCTATTACCGCGTGGAATTTGCCAGACTGGAGATGGCCGGAGAGAAGACCGGCATCGTCACCGGCTTTAAAAATGTGGATGAAGAGGTGCGCAAGGACCTGGAGATCCAGCATTCGCTGAGGCTCCGGTCGGCGGTCATCGAGGCGCTGACAAAGCCCTACGATTCGGTATGGCTGGTCAATGATGTGAAGACGGAGCGCTTTGAACTCTACCGGATTGATAAGGAAATGGAGCACCTTCTGCCGGCGGAGGAAGCAATCCGGATTAAAAAGTTCTCGGACGCCTTTGCCTTTTACTCCCAGCTGGTGCTGGAGGAGGACCGCAAGGCATTCCTTGAGGCAGTGACGCCGGAAAACATTGTCCGGAATACGGAAAACAAGCGGATCTATTCGGTTCCGTTCCGCCGTGTCTTTGAAAGCGGGATTCGGTATTACCGGGTCGAATTTGCCAAGCTGGATCTTGGAAACGGTGAGATGAACATTACCGCCGGTTTCCGGGATGTGGATGAGGAAGTGCGCAAGGAACAGCAGGTTCAGCAGATGCTGAGAGATTCCGTTGAGGCGGCAAATGCATCCAACCGGGCCAAGAGCGAATTCCTCTCCAGCATGAGTCATGACATGCGCACGCCCATGAACGGGATCATCGGGATGACGGCGATCGCGGCCAACCATCTGGATGACCGGAAGCGTGTGGCGGACTGTCTGCGGAAGATCTCGGATTCTTCCAACCATCTGCTTTCCCTGATCAATGACATTCTGGATATGAACAAGATTGAATCCGGGAAGGTGGAGCTGCAGGAAGAGGATCTGTGCCTGGCGGACCTCATCGACGGCATGCTGACCATGACACGGGCTCAGCTTCAGGCCAAGGGGCATTCCTTTAAAGTCAACATCCACAATGTGGACCACGAGCAGGTAATTGGTGACAGCCGCCGCATTGAGCAGGTGTTTGTCAATATCATGAGCAACGCCATCAAGTACACGCCGGACGGCGGCATTCTGTCCCTCACGGTGAGAGAAATGCCCACCGCCGTGGAAGAGGTCAGCCATTACCAGTTTATCTTTGAGGACAATGGCTATGGAATGACGGAAGAGTTCCAGAAGCATCTGTTTGAGCCATTTTCCCGGGCAAATGACAAGCGGACCGCCGGGATTCAGGGCACGGGTCTGGGTCTGGCCATTACCCGCAACCTTGTCCGCATGATGGGCGGGGACATTACGGTGGAGAGCGCAATCGGGAAAGGGTCCCGGTTTACCGTCAACATGTACCTGAAGCATCTGCTCCAGGGGAACTTTGGCAGCGAAAGCTTTGCCAATCTGCATGTTCTGATTGCGGATGATGATCCGGTCAGCTGCGAATCCACCTGCCAGATGCTCAGTGATATGGGAATGAACAGCGAGTGGGTGCTTTCCGGAACCTCTGCCGTGGAACGGGTGAAGATCCGGAAGGAGCAGGGACGGGACTTTGATGCGGTCATCGTCGACTGGAAGCTGCCGGACCAGGACGGCGTAGAGTGCACCCGGCAGATCCGGGCGCTGGTGGGGGCGAATGTCCCGATCATCATCCTCACGGCCTACGACTGGTCCGAGATTGAGCAGGAGGCGAAAGCGGCGGGCGCCAATGCGATCATCAGCAAACCCCTGTTCCGCAGCAAGCTGAACAATCTGTTCAATTCCCTGCTGAACAATCAGTCCGGGGAGATCGACCTCGAGGCCGCCCTGCATGACCTGGAGGAGCTGAATCTGACGGGACGCCGTGCGCTGCTGGTGGAGGATCAGGAAATGAACGCGGAGATTGCCACGGACTTCCTGGAAATGACCGGCATTGAGGTGGAATGGGCCAGGGATGGCCTGCAGGCCGTGGAAAAGATGGCGGATTCCGCCGATGGGGAGTATTCCATCATCTTCATGGATGTGCAGATGCCCAATATGAATGGCTATGAGGCGACAAAAGCGATCCGCTCCATGGACCGTGTCGATGCAAAGCAGATCCCGATCATCGCGATGACGGCCAACGCCTTTGCCGAGGATGTCCTCCGGTGCAGGGACGCGGGGATGAATGATCATCTGGCGAAGCCGCTGGATGTGGACATTCTGGTCAGAATGTTGCATACCTATATCCGATGATCCGGCCCTCTGACAGAGGACGGCCGGTCCCCCGGAACAGAACAGCGCCTGAAACGGCGGTTTCCTTCGGGGGACCGTGAGGATATCTGACACAGTCTCTTCGGGGTGTATCATTTCAGTGACTCAGATAGGTGAAAGTAGAAATTGTAAAAAGTGATATTTGGAGATCCGATATTGTCTTTGGATAATGACCTGGCAGAGACTATTTACGATGTTGATGGAAAAGCTTAACATGGGAGGACCAGAATATGGATATGACACGTTCAGTGGTAGCTTTTCCGGATGAAATGATGGATACCACGACTGCTTCAGAAGACTTCGAATCAAATATTCTGGAAAAGAAACGATATGTCGATAAAACACAGATTCTGATTTCCTTGCTTCAGCGCAGACATGAAACAACCTTCTTTCTTCGACCAAGGAGATTTGGAAAGACGCTGACTCTGTCCATGCTGCGATATTATCTGGAGGATACGAGAGATGAGGCACTGAATGCGGAAAACAGGAAACTGTTTGAAGGCATGAAAATCATGCAGGCGGGTTCTTTCTATACCAGTCAGATGACCTCTTTCCCGGTGATCCACATGACATTTCAGGGGATCAAAGGAAAATCTTTTGATGTTGCCTATGGAATTCTGGTCAGGCAGATTCAAATGATTTACAACAAGTATCAGGACATACTTGATTCAGAACAACTTTCTGAAGTCGAAAAAGAATATTTTCGACGGATTTGGACTGGGCGCGATTCTGTAACCGCAGAAAAAACATCCGAATCAGATTATATTCTTTCCCTGAATTATTTGACTTTGTTTCTGAGAAAAGTCTATGGAAAACGTACGGTGGTCCTGATTGATGAATACGATGTGCCGCTGGAAAAGGCTTATCAGAGAGGCTATTATCCTGAAATGGTCAATGTCATCAGCGGGCTTCTTCAGAATGTGCTCAAAACAAATTCAGAAAATCTTCAGTTTGCTGTATTAACAGGCTGTCTTCGAATCGCCGAGGAGAGCATCTACACCGGACTGAATAATCCTGATATAAACACAGTGATGTCCTATGAGGAATGTGATGTTTTTGGTTTCACTGAGGAGGAGGTTCTGGAGCTTCTGAGGGAAAACGGACTGGAAGGACGTATGGATGATGTCAAAGCATGGTACGACGGATATATCTTTGGAAAGACCGTGATCTATAACCCCTGGTCCGTTATCAAATTCATTGAAAAGGCCAAAGCTGGTAATCCAGTCGCATTGCAGGAGTATTGGGGGAATACCAGCGGCAATGAAATTCTGAGACAGCTGGCAGCTGAAGGATCCCGGGAAGTGAAGGACAAGGTGGAGAACCTGATGCGCGGGGAGACTGTTTCATTTGCGTATTCGGACCATATTGTCTATTCTGAAATCAATTGCCGGGATGACAATATTTTTAACATCATGCTGAATACGGGGTATCTGACCGCTGTTTCTTTTGACGGAAAACTGGTGAATGCGAAAATCCCCAACAAAGAGGTTAAGACGATCTTTGAAGACCAGATCAGTTCCTGGTTTGATGGGCATGTCAAGCAATCATTTGATGTTCAAAGCATGTATCAGGCGATTCGAAAAGGTGACAGCGACGGTGCGGCAGACTTTCAGGCAATCCTGAAAAAAGAAATTCTTCCGGCGATCAGCTACTATGATACGCAGGAGGCCTTCTATCATGGAATCCTGCTGGCCCTGATGGCGTCCAATCAGGATTACGTGGTTACAAGCAACCGTGAAAGCGGTCTTGGATGCTTTGATGTGGAAAGCAAGCTGCGTGATGATCTGGATGATGCGATCGTGCTGGAAGGAAGAGTTGCCGCATCTCTGGCTGAGATGGCAAAACTGGCCGGTGAAGCAGCAAAACAGATTGAGCGCATGGAATATGTAACGGATCTCCTTCGGGAGGAATATGAGATAGTCTATACGTATGGGATTGCGTTTTTCGGGAAGACCTGCAGGGTCTGTGCCGGGAAGGTTTACACACAGGCAGATTTGGACGGATTCATGCAGGATGCAGATCCAGTCCCCGCCAGGTGAGTATAGCCTGCTGTTCTGGCATTCAGGGATCCTGAAAGAGCCGTTATGGGAGAAAGACGAATGAATGAAGAATGCTTAATCTGTCAGGCACCGCTTCAGTATGCGGAGACGGATGTTCTCATGGAGTGTGAGATCTGTCATAAAAAAGAAAACAGCAAGACGAGCTGTGTGAACGGACACTATGTCTGTCATGATTGCCATACACAGGGTCTGGATGTCCTTATCGGACAATGCATGAGGGAAACGGCAAAAGATCCGATCGCCATTATCGAAAAGATGATGGCAATGCCGATGTGTCATATGCATGGTCCGGAACATCATGTCATGGTGGGAGCTGCCCTGCTGACCGCCTATAAAAATGCCGGCGGTGCCATTGACCTTCGCCCTGCATTAATGGAAATGATGAACCGGGGCAGGAGCGTTCCCGGCGGTGCCTGTGGATTCTGGGGAGCCTGTGGGGCGGGAATCAGTTCGGGAATGTTCATCTCCATCATTTCCAAGTCCACCCCTCTGGCCAATGAACCGTTTGCGCTGTCGCACAAAATGACGGCAGAATCACTTGGCCGGATTGGTGAAATTGGAGGCCCGCGCTGCTGTAAACGGGACTCGTTCCTGTCCATTCTTGCAGCGGTTGATTTTGTCAAAGAGCACTTTGGCATTGAGATGGAAAAGCCGGATGTCGTGTGCCGGTTCTCTGCGCAAAACAATCAGTGCATAGGGAAACGCTGCCCTTTTTCCAGGGCAAACCACTGACATTATCCTCAGGAACTGACAGAAACCTGAACGGGTTTCTGTCAGTTCCTGACGTGAGTCTGAACAGGTTTCTGCTTTTGCCAGAGGATGTACCGGAAGAGGGTTGAGGCCGGAAATCCGGCGAAAACGGGAGAAAACAGATGAAACGAATGTTGGCTTTGCTCCTGATCACGCTGTGCGTCTTATCAGGATGCACGGCACAGAGAACGGGGAGAAAAGAGGTCGGCATGAGCTATACACAGATCGATCAGGAAACCGCGAAGGAAATGATGCAGCGCCGGGACGGGCACGTGATTGTGGATGTCCGCCGGCAGGAGGAATTTGACCAGGGACACATTCCCGGTGCGGTCCTGATTCCCAATGAGCAGATTGGCACGGAAGGACCGGAAAAACTGCCGGACCGGGAGCAGGTGATCCTGGTGTATTGCCGCAGCGGCAACCGCTCCAAACAGGCGGCACAGAAGCTGGCAGACATGGGGTATACCAGGGTTTACGAATTTGGCGGCATCAGCACCTGGACCGGTGAGGTGGTCAGGGGAGAGGGGAAGCCGTCTGCGACGGGCGTTATCTGCCTTGCAGGCGGCTGCTTCTGGGGCGTTCAGAAGTTTTTTGATCAGTTTGAGGGCGTCACCGGGACGGCTGTGGGGTATGCCAACGGACCGGAAACGGCCCCCTCTTACCGGCAGGTATGTGCCGGCAGCGGGCATGCGGAAACGGTCCGGATTGTCTATGATGAGAACATAATTCGCCTGAGGGATCTGCTCGGGTATTAC
Organism: Christensenella sp. UBA4263; assembly: GCA_002395225.1. Taxonomy (GTDB): domain Bacteria; phylum Bacillota; class Clostridia; order Christensenellales; family Aristaeellaceae; genus Ventricola. Next base: position 10,456 of record DGWH01000104.1, on the reverse strand, counting down.
TTCATGGTTATCGACCCCCTGTCCATGAACCGGCAGGGCAATGACCGGGGCATTCAGTACCGCACGGGGATCTATTACACCGCGGAGGACCAGCTCCCGGAAATCGAAGCGGTCTGCCGGGAGCAGGAGGAAAAGGCAGGGGCGAAGCTGGCGGTTGAAGTGAAACCGCTGACCAATTTCTTCGCAGCGGAGGAGGAGCACCAGAAGTATCTGGAGAAGAATCCGGGCGGCTATTGCCATATCCCCCGGACCATGTTTAACCTGCAGCAGGAAAAGGCAAAAGATTCCGAAACGGCTGAGGAAACCCCCGGGGAACTGCGCAGGCGGATTGGCCGCCTGGCCTTTGAGGTCACACAGCACGCGGCAACGGAACGGGCGTTTACCGGGCAGTATGACGCGTTCTTTGAGAAAGGCCTGTATGTGGATGTGGTCAGCGGGGAACCGCTGTTTACCTCCATGGACAAGTACAATTCCGGATGCGGCTGGCCGGCCTTTACCCGGCCAATCCGTGAGGAGGCCGTGACGGAAAATACGGACACGTCGCATGGCATGATCCGGACGGAGGTGCGCTCAAGCGGCGCCAATTCCCATCTGGGACATGTATTTACTGACGGGCCGAGGGAAACCGGCGGCCTGCGCTACTGCATCAATTCTGCCGCCCTGCGCTTTATTCCTTATGAGGAACTGGAGGTACATGGATATGGGGAATACAGGGAGTTGTTTGACAGGTGATTTACATTATACGGCACGGACAGACCGAACTGAACAGGCGTCAGGTGCTTCAGGGACGAAGTAATGCCTGCCTGAATGAGACGGGAATTGCGCAGGCACAGCAGATGGCATCGGCGCTTGCCGGCGTGGTCTTTTGCCGCGTCTTCAGCAGCCCGCTGAGACGGGCAGTGCAGACCGCCAGAATCGTGGCGCCGAATGTGGAGCCGGAGATGGATGAGCGGCTGATCGAAATGGATTACGGCCCCTATGAAGGGACGGATCTGACCGCTCTGCCGCCGGAGGTGCGCACCTTTTTCAGTGACTTTATCCACAATCCCGCGCCTGCCGGAATGGAACCGCTGTCCTCGGTCAAGCACCGTGCGGGCAGCTTCCTTGAGGACGTGAAAAGGCTGGAGGGAAACATCCTGATTTCAACCCATGCAATTGCCATGAAAGGCATCCTGGAACAGCTGACGCCGGATTCCAACGGGGCATACTGGTCAACGTATATCGGCAACTGCGCGGTGTATGTGACGGAGTGCATCGACGGGAACCTGAGCGTTCCCAGAGAGTGGGTCCCGGGCACCGGCCGGAATACGTGAGCCTCAGGAACGCATTCATAAACGAGTTTGGCCGGAACCCCGACTTTGCACGGAGGAAATCGCGGCGGATTACATCGCGTACAGAAAAAGCTCCGGTCTTTCGGAGAAAGAGGCGTACATGGATATCAAAGCCTTCTGTGATCCGGAAAAGATCGAGATTCTGCTGAAAAACTATGATTCGCCCTACGCCCCGCTGATCATTGAGGAGAAAGGAACCGAAGAGGACCAGTTCGCGAAGATCGGGGTGGTGCTGGCACAGAAGGTGGCAGACAAAATCCTGTACAGCTATGCCTATCATCTCAACGTGATCACCATCTCCATGCCCTCAAAATGGAAAAGCTCAGATGGGCAGCAGGGAAAAACGAAATGCAGACCGGTTCCGGCCTGCATTTTCTGTTTTTTGCCTGTTTCAGAGGATTATTTGAGCGGCAGGTATTTCCTGAGCAGATCAGTTAAATCCCGGTTCATGGGCAGTGCATATAGAATCACCCGCTCCGCTTCCGGCTCACTGAGACTGTCAATGAAAAAAGCATCTGCCTCGCCGCGCCACTGCTTCGGCTTGAGATGAATGGCTCTTTCGCCGCACAGCAGTGTCGTATGACCGTCCGGATCCTTTCCCAGCCTTGCACTTTTAATCCGTGTGTAGGGAACCGCCACATCATTTGTCCCTGCACGCAGGATTCGTTTATTCGTCAGACCGTATAAGGTCCTCTTTCTCAGCCGGCCTGCAATCAGGAATGGATTCAGCATGGAAAAAAGAGTAATCGCTATGACAAAGCCAAACATGCAGATTTGTTTGATATCAATTTCCTTTATGGAAAGCAGCGTTAGCAGGAGGCCGAGTACGATAATCACCTTAATCACAAGTCCGGCAATGATGCTGTTTCGATTCGTCTTGTCAAATGTATCAAAAGATTCAGGACGCCCGGTCCACAGAAGTTCTTCTCCATCCAAAAGGTGCTCGCGAAACTGATTTTCCATGATGTTCCTTCTTTCCGTTCTTATGATGATTCTTCAGATCATTTGGTCAAATCGATGTTTTCTGATCTGCAGAGAGTGCTTTTTCTTTTTCCCGCTTCATGATCGGAAGCCATTCCTTAACGCCAATGTAAAAAGGAACACCCAACCCGACAATGCCAAAAACCATGCAGTTGATAAATTCCTTTTTAGCTCGCTTGTATTCTTCGGTGTACATGTCAGAACCTCCTTTCTTTAACTCAGTGCTGGTCATTTGCCTGACTGTCGCAGTGCGACAGGGCCAGTTCTAAGCGTACTCAAAGTAGATGCATTATACATCCGAAAACCGCTAATATTCCGCAAAGAAATCCTCAGATTGTCTGCAGGCAGACATTGAAATGCAGCACATCGGAAAACGTCAAAGACAAGATAATCCCTGCAGCACCGGATAGGCCGATATTGACTGAATCTCAGGGGCGTCTCTTTCGGTCTCACCGGAGCAGAGTCTCTTAAACCGAATGTCAGTATCTGGAAGGGAAAAGGAACGGAACATCTGGGAAAATGGTTTCATACGGATGATGTGCAAATTGTGAAAGATTGGCTGCGCAGAGGCATTATTTCAGACTGACTCCGTTTGAACCGGGGAGAATCGCCTGATTCTGCCAGCTGGAAGCGGTGGATTTTCGAGATCTGGGTGGTGAGAATCCTGGACATCTGAGCGGCTTCTTTCCGTTACGCCGGTCATTCACCGGGATGGATCAGGGCTTGAAACTGTCCGTGATCTGCTGTACAGAAAATAGAAAAAGTGCTATAATCCAGTGGCAGGAGGGGGGATCAGATGAAGAGTTTCAATGCAGCACTCAGGAAAGCCCGCACTGAGGCAGGACTGACACAGATGGAATTGGCGAAACTGCTTGGTATCAGTTTCTGTACGGTGAACAGGTACGAAAACGGGCGTCATGCCCCGAAAAAAGCTGTGAAGGAAAAACTGGTAAAATTATTCGAGGAGAAGGGGATCGCTTTTTCCTTTGATGATTCAAAAAACTGAAGCCTCAACAGGCCCCGGCGTGAAGCAGGGAGCCTGATTCGGTTTTCTGGCGGCGCCGCTCCGGCGCAGGACAGAAATGAAGGGAAACAGAGGCGCTGCTGCGCAGTGTGGGGTTGTCACACTGGAGTACCATAAACACAACGGTGCCGGAGGCCAGACTGTGGCGCATAAACGCGCATGATCTGCGGGACCGGGTTTAGATGAATGTGCGGAAAGATGATGGGAGAAAGACAGATGGACCCCCGGCAGTTACAGGAATCCATGCTTTTCCGGGGAATGGATGAGGCGGAAGTGGCGGAGACCCTGAAGGGGCTGGATGCCGGCGAGAAGCGGTTTAAAAAGGGTGAGATGCTCCTGATGGCCGGCACGCTTACGGACAGAATGGGGCTTGTGCTGGAGGGCAGCGTCACCATTGAGAGCACGGATGCCTGGGGAAATCGGACGATTATCAGTCATGTCGGCAGCAGCCAGGTGTTTGCTGAAACCTATGCGCTGCTCGGGCAGGAACCAATGCTTGTGGATGTGACGGCCAACGAGGACTGCCGGATTCTTTTTCTGAAGTGTAGAAGGATTCAGGAATCGAACAGCCGTCTGGAACCCTGGGCGCTGAAGTGCATCCAGAATCTGCTGACCATTTCCATGCACAAAAACCTGTCTCTTTCCAGACGGGGGTTCCATACCGCGCCAAAGACGATCCGCGGCCGGGTGATGGCCTATCTCAATTCTGTTTCGCTGAAGAAATGCAGCCGGGAATTCGATATCCCCTTTGACCGTCAGCAGCTGGCGGATTATCTGAATCTGGAACGCAGCGCGCTGTCGAAAGAACTGGGTAAAATGCAGAAAGAAGGCCTGATCAGCTGCCGGAAAAACCATTTCCAGATCCGGTAACCGGGCCTTGGCACAGGTACGTGAACGGCTTTTTCACTGCTTTGTGACAGCGAAGACCTGAACGCAGTCAAAAATGAATCATGAATGAATTGACAGGTGACCATCCGTTCACTATAATAGTGATCGGGTGGTCACTGCTTTTTGGAGGTATGTATGTCAAGAGATACGAAGGAGCGAATTCTGACAGCGGCACTGGAGCTGTTTTCGCAAAAAGGATATGAAGGAACCAATATCCGGGAACTGTCCGCTTCTCTCGGGCTGGTCAAATCCGGCATTTACAAACACTACGAGAGCAAGGAAGACATCTGGAATGCCCTGCTGGACAGGATGATTGCCTATTACGGGGAGCGCTTCGGCTCGGCGGAGCATGTGCCTCCGGTGCCGGAATCTCTGGAGGAGCTGGTGGAGATGACCATGCAGATGGTTCATGTGACCGTTCATGACAATCTGATCGTCATGACGCGCCGGCTGCTTTCCATTGAACAGTTCCGGGATGAGCGTGCACGGGATCTGGCGACGAAGCATTTTCTGACCGGTCTCACGGAGATGTTTACCCCCGTGTTCAGCGGCATGATGGATAAGGGACTGATTCGCCGCGATGATCCCGCCATGCTGGCTTTTGCCTACACAACGCCGATCTCCGCGCTGATTCATCTGTGTGACCGGGAACCGGAAAAAACGGAGGAGGCAATGGAGAAAATCCGGGCCTTCAGCCGGCATTTCGTCCGGGTGTACGGAGAAACGACTGAGAAAGCGTGACAAAGACGTGCGATGATTGTCAGAAAAGCGCACCGGAAAGGCGACAATGCCAATTGGCAGGGTGCGGCTGAAGGGAAGTGAACCGGGGAATGAAGAGATTCGCAGTTATCGTGATCCTGCTCCTGCTGGTGGCCTCAGCAGCTGTATCCGAACAGGCGCTTCCGGCAGAACTGTCGGAAGGTTCCCGTCTGATCGGACTGCTGATTACCACGGAACCGCTGTCTGCCTGTACCGGCGAATCAGGACAATTGCCGGCCAGTCTGCAAACAGAGCCGGAGAGTGACCCGGAAGTGGTCTTTGAGGGTGTCAGCGGACTTCGTCTTCTCTGTTTTCCCTTTCCGGATGAATCCGGGGACAATGGCCGCATCGTTTCAAATGTGGATGACGGGTTCACATCCGTTGATTTTGAGATAGAGGATGAAGGCAGAATTATTCAGATCAATGCGGTTATGAGCGTTGTTCCCGGCCCGGAGGAGATGCGCTTTTTCTGCAACCCCGTCATGATGGCACTCTCCGGACAGGTATATGCCCTGCCTGGGGATTTCATGGCCGTAAATGCCGACATGAATCCTCCGGGGTCGTCGGTGGGTCAGACCATCCGGGATGAGCGTAAAGGCATGGAACATGGCAGGGAAATCACGGATGTCATGACGGTCACGGTTCAGATAGATGCGGTTTGTGAACCGATTGAAATCCGTCTGCTGCAATTCAGCGATACACATGAGCTGCTGAAAAGTGAAACATTCCTGCCCGGTACCGTGCCGGATCAGATTGTCCCGCTGACGGAGGCAGCGTATCTGCTTCTTGAAACCGTGGAAAAAGACGGTGAGACAAAGAGCGTTATCCGGAGAACCGTGACCGGCAGGGATGAGGAGCTGCTGAGTACGATGTCCTGCGGAAAGGATAATCTCTGCATCAGCCATGCGCATGAAATTCTCTGGGAATAGAAAAACAAACCGGATTGGCACTGGAGGAAAGCGAAATGGACATGAATCTGTTCAGACAGGCGATGGTGAAATTCCTGGGCGGCGTGCTTGTTGTCGGGCTGCTGGTGTTTCTGCCGGCCGGCACGTTTGCGTACTGGCAGGGGTGGCTTCTGATGGGGATCCTCTTCATTCCGATGTTCGTTGCCGGACTGTTCATGCTGATAAAGTCCCCGGATCTTCTGCGGAAGCGGCTTGATGTCAGAGAGGAGCAGTCTGAGCAGAAAACGGTAATTCTGCTCAGTGGGCTGATGTTCCTGGCCGTGTTTGTTGTGGCGGGGCTAAATGTCCGGTTTGGGTGGATGGTGCTGCCGGCCTGGGTATCCTGGGCAGCAGCAGTCCTGTTCCTGTTTGCCTACGCGCTGTATGCGGAGGTGCTGCGGGAGAATGTGTGGCTGTCCCGGACAGTGAAAGTGCAGGAAAACCAGAAAGTGATCGATACCGGACTGTACGGTATCGTCCGTCACCCGATGTACATGGTCACATTGTTCCTGTTTCTCTCCATGCCGCTGGTGCTGGGGTCTCCTTTCTCCTTTGTCATTTCGCTGGCATATCTTCCCATCATCGCCGGACGGATCCGCAATGAGGAGAAAGTTCTTGAAAGCGGACTGGAAGGGTACAGGGAATACAAAAACAGGGTCAGGTATAAAGTGATTCCGTTTGTGTGGTAACGGGCCGATGCGAAGCATCGTTTTGCTTAGAATGAGTACCAGGAAAGCACCGAGGCCGAAAGATCCGACTGCGGGTCATAACCGACCTGGCCGATACGATAGCATCGCTTTGCTCAGAATGAGTACAAGGAAAGCCACGACGCCGAATGATCAGACTGTGGAACATAGAAGACTGGGCCGATGCGAAGCGTCGATCGGTAAAATCTGAGTATCGACAGAGCCGCGGTGCCGAATGACCAGACCACGAAACATAGAAGACTGGGCCGATGCGAAGCGTCGCTTTGCTCAGAATGAGTACCAGAAAAGCACCGAAGCAGAAAGACCCAAAGATGATTCGTAAGGAGGACAGGTATGATTTGTTTCCTGACGAGCAGAATGGACGATCCTGATACGGGAAAACTGAATTCCGCCAATCGTTTTGCAGATGAACTGCGGAAGCATTTCCCGGACCCCTGCCGGGCACTGGTTGTTTGTTCCGACCCGGATGACCCGGAGAAAACAGATTACTATTCCTCACTTACCAGAGAAATGCTTGAAGAGGCGGGCTTCGGTTTTGAACGTTTCCGTATACTGGATGGCAGAAATGCCTCCAGGGCAGCGAGTCTGGTCCGTGAATCGAATCTGCTGATTCTTTCCGGCGGACATGTGCCGACCCAGAACCGGTTCCTTGACAGGATACACTTGCGCGGTTTGCTGTCGGATTTTCAGGGCGTTGTCATTGGAATAAGCGCCGGAAGCATGAACAGCGCGGAACTGGTGTATGCGCAGCCGGAAGAAGAGGGCGAAGCTGTTGATCCGGATTATCAACGGTTCCTGACCGGGCTGAATCTGACGAAAACAAATCTGCTGCCACACTATCAGGAAAACAAAGATGATGTTCTGGACGGGCTGAGAATCTATGAGGACATTGCCTGCCCGGACAGCGCAGGAAAAACATTCTACGCGATTCCGGATGGAACCTACCTGTTTATCGGTGAGGGCAAAGAGGAACTGCGGGGCGAGGCATACCGGGTGAAAGACGGCGTCTTTTCACAGGTCACCGCCTGTGGAGAGGTTCTTTCCGTCTGACCGGTTTCAGCCGGATAGGATCCTCATATCCCGGGAAACCGGACAGTTCTCAGATAATTGAAACGGAGGCAGCACAGAATGAGGCACGAATGCAAAATCACGGTTCTGGAGACGAAATGCTTTCCGGAACTTCAGGAAAAATACCTGGCAGATCCAAAGCCCGGCCCATGCCCGTTTTTTAAACCGGGCGACACCTTTTTGCTGAAGCGTACGCCGCAGCAGGATGATTTCTACCACCTGATGAACGGCAAATTCTGCGGGGAGGCCTGGGATGCGGTCAGCCGGTACGTGTATACCGCGCTTCAGGGCGGATCGATTATGCACGGATGGACCAGGGATGACCGCATGATGATCGCCTGCTGCAATGATGGCACCCGCCCGGTGATTTTCAAAATCGAACGGATCGACATACCGGAAAATGATGCTGAGGCGGAAGAACTGCAGAAGCAGGATTTTACCAATACAGCAGAGAATGCCTATACAGGCTGAACAGACGGGCACGCAATGCGAAAAGCCTGCAGTCTGTCTGGCGGGAATATGGCTCAGTCTGGCAATGTTCCTGCAGACGGAAATGAATTCGCCGGGAACTGACCGGATGGAGTTTTGAATTCTGTGTCAGAAGGCCTGACAGGAATGGAGAATCATATGAGAAAGAAATCCTTGCCCAGAGAGGAAAGCATCTATGAAACCGAGTGCCCGATCCTTTATGCCATGCAAATCATCGGACAGAAATGGAAGCTGCCGATTCTCTGGTATATTGCGGATGCGGAGCATCAGACGCTGCGCTACCGGGAACTGTAGCGTAAGGTGGTTGGCATTACGGCCACTATGCTGACCAAATGCCTGCGTGAGCTGGAAAATGACCGCCTGATTACCCGGACACAGTACAATACGATTCCGCCCACGGTGGAGTATTCGCTGACAGAACAGGGCAAAACACTGATTCCCGCGCTGGAATCCCTTTACAGCTGGACGGATCAGCAGATGAAGGGGAACTGTGATGAACAGGAGCTGCGTAAATGAGCCGTGATGTTTTTGAACATATCGATAAAATCATGAAAGTTCAAAGACGGAAAAACAATGAATTAAACCGTTATCTGAAAGTGAATAACAGCACGTATGATAAACAGAATCCATAAGAATGAGACCGGACACATCACACAATCAATGCTGATTTGCAAAACATGTCGAACCGTTTAAAGAAAGTGCATTCATGACACATGAAGAGCAGCGCATCTGGCTGATAAAGGAACTTAAGAAAGAGGAGAGCCTGTTAAGTGATACCCCGATCCCGGGAGATGCGCAGCGGCAATAAGACCTGCCCCCGGGGTCTTATAAATATTTGGATGTCCAAAAAGCTCAGCCGGGAGTTCCTGAACATCCAGGATGAGTATCTGACAGAGGAAAGCCGCCGGAAAGGAATCACGGACCTTTCGCAGCTCCGGCCGCTGGCACCGGATAACCGGCTCTATCTCTGGCAGGGGGACATGACGACTCTGAGGGTGGACGAATTAGCCTAACGATATCGCTGCCATGAGATTATGCAGGCCCAGGGAGCTGGCGGAAAAGGGAAGCGGAATGCGGGTGTTGTTCAATGTGTTCAAGGACATTGATCGGGAGATTAATGAGCACCTACTGAACGTCAGGGCGTGAACGTAATCTGCGGGGAAACAGATTCACAAAAAGGTCAAAGCCGCCTCCGGCAGAGGCGGCTTTTGACCGTATCTGATGTTTTCGCACAGGGATGTCCATTGCGATTTCGTGGATTCTGCATCAGTTTCCGGGAGACGGTCAGTTCAGTCTTACAGGTGTGTTTCTTCGTTTTCTCACTGGAATGAATCCCTGCCGGCAGGACTTTCGGATACTTCCGAAAGCGGGAGATCGTGTTTTTTCCCCGGATGCATTTCAAAGTGTGATGAACTGAGTGATTTTTGGCCTGGATTAGATAAACTGCCGCCGCATGAAAAGTAAAACTGTGCATCGCTTTCCGGTCAAATTCCGGTCAGATGAGACGCTGCTGCTGAACCGTTTTTTTTCAGCCGGTACGTTATATTTCCGTCGAAAAAAAGAAATAATAAAACAACTGAATTTATTGAGATAAAAGTCGGCGAAAAATAAGAGAAAATATTAAAAATGATGTGCAGGCAATTCACGGGTTTCTGAAAACCCTTGAATTATAAGGGCTCTTTGAACGATGCAGTTAACAATATACCCGGGAATGATTGTTAACATTTTCAAAATGCCTGCCCTTTATTTCCGCGGCAAACTGCTCTGATGAACCCATTCCCGGGACAATAAATAAAAACAGGACTGACATTTTGAGATGATCTGCCTTTTCAGACACTGGCTGTGGAATGCACCGGAACTCATTGCGAAAGCAATAGCTCAGCCGTTGACAGGATGAACAATGCAGTAAGCGTCGTAAGCAGAGCATCAACGAAACACATCCTACAGTCAGAAACAAAAACCGATTGAATAAACCAGCCGGATTGCGGTATAATCTGGTTAATAAAATGAATATGGAAAAGAAGGTGATCACCGGATGACGGATGAAGTAAAACGGGATGTAAAAAATACGGTCTTTGTTGATCTTTTTAATCAGGATGAATACCGCCTTCAACTGTTTCAGACATTACATCCTGAGATAACGGATGTGACTGCGGATGAACTGCAGATTATTACCATCAAACGGGTGATCACGAATCATCAGTATAACGATCTGGCATTCGTATTTCGGAATAAACTGATGATATTTGTGGAAGCACAGTC